>DATMAN010000044.1 GCA_035560005.1 Burkholderiales bacterium
TCCGAGAAGGTGATGCGCAAGTAGGCCGCGGCCGCGCGCGATGGCGAACCCGGAGATCCCGACCAAGCCCTATCTGCTGCGGGCGCTATACGAGTGGTGCGTGGACAACGGCTACACGCCGCACATCGCGGTCAAGGTGGATTCGCGCGCTCAGGTGCCGGCCGAGTACGTCAAGGACGGCGAGATCACGTTCAACATTTCTCCGGTGGCGGTGCACAAGCTGCAGATGGGCAACGAGTTCATCGAGTTCTCGGCCCGGTTTGCCGGGGTCGCTCGCCAGATCTCGGTGCCCGTCGGCAGCGTCTTCGCGCTGTATGCGCGCGAGACAGGCCACGGCATGACCTTCGACGTCGAGGCGCCGAAGCCGGCGCTTCAGGCGGCGGCCGAGGCCGAGCCGGCGCCGACGACATCCGAGCCGGAACCGACCCGGCCCTCGGGCGGCAAGCCGGCGCTGCGGCGGGTGAAATAGCGCCTGACCGGCGACGCCCGGCGCGCGCTCGGGCCCAGGCGAACCCTTTGCGCCGACGGGATGACGCGCGGTCGATCGACGCAAACGGCGGCGCACCTCGGGCGGCGCTTACAATGCCTTCGGGCCGGCTTAGCTCAGCTGGTAGAGCAGCGGTTTTGTAAACCGTTGGTCGGCGGTTCGAATCCGTCAGCCGGCACCCCAAACGGCTCAGGCATCAGGCGCGCGCGTTGCCGGATCCGACAGGATCCTCCGCTCGGTGCCGCGTGGTCGCGATCACGACGGATCTCCGGCGGATATAATCGAACGCGAACGCTTCGCCTTACGGTCCATGGGAACCGTCCTGAAACTTGATGACGAAACCCTCCGCGCGCTGGAGCGGGTCGCGCGCCGCGCCGGCAAGTCGCCGCAGATGCTTGCGCGCGCGGCCCTGCGCGAGTTCATCGAGGACTACTGGGACATGCTCGAAGTGAAGCGCCGGGCCCGCTCTCGCTCGAAGAGCATCCCCTGGGCCGAAGTCAAGAAGCAGCTTGGTCTGGACTGTTGAGTTTCATCCCGCGGCGCGGGACGATCTCGCGGCACTCGACAGACCAGTCCAGCGTCGCATCCGGCGCTTCATTGACGAAAGACTCCTCAAGGCGGAGGACCCGCGCAGGCTCGGCCGCCCGTTGACCGGCCCTTGGGCGGGTCACTGGAAGTATCGCGTGGGCGACTGGCGCATGATCGCCCGCGTGCGCGATGAGCGCCTCATTGTCTACATCGTGCGCGTTGGCCATCGCCGCGAGGTATACCGGTGATGCTGCTGCCCGGCGAGCTCTTTGCCGGGCACCATGGGCGTGGCTTTCGGCAGTTGGGCGCTGCAATCCGTTGGTCGGCGGGTCGAAACCGTCAGCCGGCACCGGCCTTCAGCGCCGGAAAATCCACAGGATCAGCGTCAGCACCAGCGACACCAGGATGCTGGTGGTGATCGGGAAATAGAAGGTGAATCCCTCGCGCTTGATCTCGATGTCGCCCGGCAGTCTGCCCAGCCCGAGCTTGGTCACCAGAGGCCAGGCAAGGCCGAGGACGAGGAGCACGATTCCGAGGGTGATCAGCCATTTCTGCATATCGCCTTCAGACGGCACCAGACTGGTGCGGCATTTCGTGGATCTCGCCAAGATTACATTGACCTCGCGGCTACTTGAGCCGGAAGTGGACTAACTCTTCGTTAATGATAGCTTTCGCGAATATCCAGCTTCTTTTGACCCACCGCTTTACGTCGGGCGAGTACCACAATTCAAGCCGCGCGAATATAGCGTCTTGCGATGGTTTGCGCTCCGGGATCACCGCCCAGCCGCTTACCCGTAGCGCTCTAAACACACCAGCCGGTACCTCCAGTTGTTCCCAGGATTTGACTTCGGCGGTCACCAAAAGCTTAAGGGAGACGTCAAGCTGCGCCGACTCGCGCGATCGCACGATTCGCAGGTCGACTGTAGATACCCGCCGGTTCCCCGAGCGGAGCGGAAAGTTAAGAATACTTAAATGCGGCTTAACGAACCCACCGTAAAACACCAGGTCGTTCCAGTCCGGCGTATAGACCACGTCGCGTTCATTCCCATCTTTCGTGGTATACGTCACGGTGTGAACAAAGCTGTTATCCACGGCCGTAATTTCAATCTCGGTACGGTCTGAAATGACGCGACCGTCCCTTTCCGTTGTCACCCGATAAACCCAGCGTTCCCCGACCTTAAGGGCGGGCGATGCAACTTCTGCGGGATCGGATGCGCGTGCAAGTGGATGGCTCGACGCCAAAAAGCCTCCGAGCACGATCGCGTGCCAGCGGGCTAATTTCATTGCTTACGGCAGGATGCCGTGCGAAGAATTGATATGCAAGCTTCACTGAGCAGCGCGCGTTCAGCCGCACTGATACCGGCCGGATCGAAGCGGTAGCGGCTGTGCAGCGCAAGCGCCTCGGCGAGCATGGCGCGCTGTTCCTCCGGCAGCGAGGCGGAAATGCGCGCCAGCCATCGAGCGTGCGGCTCCCACGGTTCGCGCGCCGAAAGCACGCGTTCCAAGGCGTAGAACTCGGAGTCCTCGCCAGGCCAGGGCCTGCGCGGTGCCGGGGCGGGCCCCGCGTCCTCGCGCACGCGCCGGCGGCCGCGGAAGACGCGCCACAGCAGGACGAGCGCCAGCACGACAAGCAGCGCGTACCAGGCGTCTCCCGCCTTGAACGCCTCGCGCTGCGACCAGCGGAACG
>DATMAN010000045.1 GCA_035560005.1 Burkholderiales bacterium
CGCGATATTGCACCCGCCATTGCCCCGCCGCAACCCGGGTCTGCCGGGCTCGCGGCACGGGAACCAAGTCCCGGTCTGCGCTGTCGGGCAAGAGTCCGCTTCCGCCAACAATCATTCTCAGGGGAGAACTCGCAATGAACGCCCTCTTGAACGCGCTCGGCGTCGAGACGCTGCCGGCATGGGTCGAGCATGCCATGCCGATATTCCATGTCCTGCTGATCCTGCTGCTGGCGTGGATCGCACTGCACGTGGCCAATCGCGCCATCCGCAAGCTGCGCGAGATGCTGGAGGCGCGCAGCGTCAACCCGGATGACCAGAAACGCATCCGCACGCTGGGGCGCGTGTTCCGCTATATCGCGAACGTGGTGATCATCCTCGTCGCGGGGATGCTGGTGCTGACCGAACTGGGCATTTCCATCGCCCCCATCCTGGCCACCGCGGGGGTGGCCGGCATCGCCATCGGCTTCGGGGCGCAAAGCCTCATCAAGGATTATTTCAGCGGCATCTTCCTGCTGGTGGAGGACCAGATCCGCCAGGGCGACGTGGTGGCCATCGCCGACAAGGCCGGCCTGGTGGAAGAAATCACGCTGCGCTACGTGCGCCTGCGCGACTTCGAAGGCAACGTCCACTTCGTCCCCAACGGCGCCATCGGCACCGTGACCAACCGCAGCCGGGAATTCGCCTTCGCGCTGATCGACGCGGGCGTGGCCTACCGCGAGGACGTGGACGAGGCGCTGGAGGTCATGCGCCGGGTGGGGGAAGCGTTGCGCGCGGATTCGGCGTTCGGCCCGCGCATTCTCGAGCCGATCGAGATCGTGGGCGTGGAAAACTGGGCCGACTCGGCGGTGATCCTGCGCTGCCGCCTGAAGGTAAAGCCGCTGGAGCAATGGAACGTGCGGCGCGAGTTCCTGCGGCGGCTCAAGCGCGCCTTCGACGAGCGCGGCATCGAGATTCCCTACCCGCACCTGACGCTCTACGCCGGGCAGAACAAGGACGGCAGCGCACCGCCGCTGCGCATCGCGCGGGCGGCGAAATCGTAAGACCGCCGCAGCCGCCTTTCGCCTTGCCTCAACCCCGCCCCGTCCCCCTGGACAGCGAGGACGCCGCCTGCGGCCGGCCCTCCAGGCCGGCGCGCAACCAGCGACGGACCGCGCGCGCGTCGGGAAGGCGCCATGCCGCGACGCTGGCGCCCGGACCGACCTTCACCGAGTGGCCGCCGGCGCGGTTCACCGACGCGAATCCGAATTCGTCGGTCAGATCGTCGCCGACGAACACCGGCACCCTTCCCGCAAACGGCGGCTCACGCAGGAACGCTTCGACCGCCGTGCCCTTGTCGTGCCCGCAGGGCCGGAGTTCCAGGACCTGCTTGCCCTGCTGCAGGCTGTAGTCCGCGCCGAGGTCGGCCGCCAGCTCGCGCATTTTCTGCTCCGCCGCCTTGCGCAGCCGTGGCGCCAGCCGATAGTGCAGCGCGAGGGTCACCCCCTTGGCCTCGACGATCAGTCCCCGGTGCCGCGCCGCGAAGCGCGTGAGCCGGTCCGCCGCTTCCTGCATGCGATCCAGGACCGGCGCATGCAGATGCAACGTTCCGCCCGCCGAGCGCCGCTCGGCTCCGTGCTGCCCCGCCGCGGGCAAGTGCAGCGGAGCGAACAGCCGATCGATCTCGCGTACCGGCCGCCCGCTGATCAGCGCGACCGCCCCATCGGTGGCACGGGACAGCTCGCCCAGGAGTTCCTTCAGCCCGGCGTCCACGCGCACCGCGTCGGGCCGGTCCTCGAAGTCGACCAGCGTGCCGTCGATGTCGAGGAACAGCGCCCAGTGCGCAGAGAAGGCCGGAGGCGCGGCGCCGCCCGCGGCGCGGCGCGCCTCGCGATCCCGCGCCGGCACAAAGCCGCGCACCGACTCACGAGCCATCAGGCGCTGCGCAGGCCGGCCACTTTGCGCCGGCCCCCGTCGGCCGCGGTTCCGATCACGCGCCGCCGCTGACGCATGCGCGCCGCGTCGAGCAGCATGCGGCCCGCCCAACGGTAGACGTTGAACTGCTGGACGAGGCTGCGCATGCTGCGCATGCGCTCGCGCTGTTCCTCCTCGGACATGGTCAGCGCCAGATGCAGCGCCGCGGCGGCCTGTTCGATGTCGTAGGGATTGACGATCAGCGCCTCCGGCAGCTCGCGCGAAGCGCCCGCGAACTGGGAAAGCACCAGCACGCCGCGTTCGTCGTCACGCGCGGCCACGAACTCCTTGCTCACCAGGTTCATCCCGTCGTGCAGGCTGCTCACGTAGCACAGATCCGCCGCCCGGTAGTACTCGTAGACCTGCGCGGCGTCATGGTGCTCGACCTTCAGGACGAGGGGCCGGTATCCCGGCCGTGCGAAGCGCGCGTTGAT
The DNA here is from genome assembly GCA_035560005.1 of Burkholderiales bacterium. Classification (NCBI taxonomy): domain Bacteria; kingdom Pseudomonadati; phylum Pseudomonadota; class Betaproteobacteria; order Burkholderiales; species Burkholderiales bacterium. Next base: position 2,385 of record DATMAN010000045.1, read on the forward strand.
GCGCTCCACCGTCTCGCGCACCTTGACCTCGAAAGCCTGGTACTCCTCGATCGTGGTGCGCGACGGCGCGGCGATCTGGACGAACGCGAAGCGCCCGATCCAGGACGGCTCGCGCTCGAGCAGTCGCTCGACCGCGGTAAAGCGCTCGATGATGCCCTTGGTATAGTCGAGGCGCTCCACGCCCACCCCCAGCCGCGTGCCCGGCGCCAATCCGAGCGCCTGCCGGATGTCCGCGCGGCACCGCTCCACGGGCTTGGCCTCGGCGAGCGCGGCGGGCGGCCACTCGATCGAGATCGGGTAACGGTGCACCTCGGTGGGCTCCCCGCCGTAGGAAATGGTAAAGGTCTCGCGATCCACGCGTGCCTCGAGGTAGCGGTCGACCGTATCGAAAAAGTTGTTGCAATGAAACTGGGTGTGAAACCCCAGTATCGAGGAACCGAGCAGGCCTTCGAGGATGCGCTCGCGCCACGGGCAGATGCCGAAAGTCTCCGGATTGGGCCAGGGAATATGCCAGAACGTGATGATCGTGGAGCGAGGCAGCCGTTCGCGGATCATGCGTGGCGCCAGGGCGAAGTGGTAGTCCTGCACCAGCACGATGGGGTCGTCGGTCCGCGCCTCCTGCACCACCGTGTCGGCAAAGCGCCGGTTCACCTCACCGTAGTGCTCCCAGTCGCTCGCGCGGAAGGTCGGGCGCGTGTGCGCGATATGGCACAGCGGCCACAACCCCTCGTTGGCGAAGCCATAGTAATAGCCCCGCTCTTCTTCCCGACTGAGCCACACGCGGCGGATGCGATAGGCGGGTTTTTCCGGCGGCACCATGACGCGGTCGAAACGGTCCACCGTATCGCGGTCCGCGCTGCCCGAGCCGTGCGCGATCCAGGTGCCCGAGCAGGCACGCATCACCGGCTCGAGCGCCGTCACCAGTCCGCTCGCCGGCCGCTGGACCTCCACGCGGCCGTCGCGCCTGACGTGGATATACGGCTCGCGGTTCGACACGATCAGGATCTCGTCGCCCTTGAGGTCCTCGCGCAGAATTCTGCGCAGCGCCTCCGGTCCCCACTCGATCTGGGATTCGTCCCGCGTACGCCGCTCGCTTTCCAGTTCGCGCACCAGCGCCGCGAGATCCCGAGCCAGGGGCTGCAGCTCGCGACGCTTGACTACCTGCGGTCGCGCGAGCAGCTGCCCCTTGATCAGGGCTTTTGCGCCGGCCACCCAGCCGTGCCAGGACAGCTCGGCGATCACCACCGTGATGAAGGCGATCACCGCGCCGACGGCGATGAAGAAATAGACCAGATATCGGCGCGTCTCTTCGCTGCGGCGCTCGACGAAACTCATGTCGTGCACGATCGCGAGCTGCCCGAGCTGCCGCTGCCCGGCGGTGAGCGGCACGAACTTCACGTGCAGCGCGCCGCGTTCGTTTCTGACAATCTGTCCCGGGCCCGCCACGGATCCCGCGGGAGGACAGGCGACCTGCGCGGGAAACGTCACCGTGCGGTAGGACAGTATCCCCCTGCTGTCGCAGAAGCCCAGTGCGAACAGACGCTCGTCCTGAATCGCGCGGTTGAACACGGCCTGCACGCGCTGCACCGCGACGGCTCTGCGTGGAGAGCCGATCAGCTCGACCAGGGGTTCCTCGACGGTGCGCGCCACCAGCTCGGAGCGCACTTCGAGATCGCGGACGAACCAGCGCTCGGTCAGCCGGTTGACGAGCGGCACGACTGCATAGGCGATGGCGGCCAGCGCGACGAACAGCGGAACGATGAAACGCAGGGACAGTCGCATGGTCCTGATCCTTTCCAGGGGCAGGATTGGCGCCCCCGGGCTCCTCGCGCGGTGGACGATCGCGCGCGACTTGAATGCACCGCGAATACCGCCCGCATTCCGGACGGCCGGTGCTGTTCGAAGCTGCCTGGCGCACGTGCAGCCGCCCGCGGGTTTCATCGCGGATCTGCGCCACCTCGAACGGCTGTCGATCGCGACAGCAAACTGACTCGGCGAAATTATGGCACACGCCCGGCGCTGCCGAACCCCGCTGTAACAAATGCTTTCATCTTTTCCATCCGGAATGCGATCGCACGTTCCTTCTATCGCTCGCCAACCGGAGTCTTGCGCCCGCTACCGGTCAGCCAGTCGCGCAGCGCGCGGTTGACCTGCTCCGGGCGCTCGAGCGTAGACAGATGCCCGCAGACTTCGACCACATGCAGCCGCGCTCCCGGAATGAGACGCGCCATCTCCTCATGGGACGCGAGCGCAGTGATGGCGTCTTCCCGTCCGCACAGCACCAACGTCGGACATCCGATCGCCTTCAGGTCGGGGCGGCTGTCGGGCCGATGAATGATCGCGGCCTGCTGGCGGACGAAGGCGTCGATTCCGGTGCGCTCGGCCATGTCGCGGATGATCCTCACGAGCGAAGCGTCCCCGACCCGCGACGGATGCACCAGCAGCGGCAGCATGCGGCTGGTCACCGGGGTAAAGCCGCGCTCGGTCCGCGCCAGGCGGATCAGCTCTAGCCGGCGCCCGGTTTCTTCGGGAGTGTCGGGTGTGGCGCGGGTGTCCAGCAGCGCCAGGCGCGGCACGCGTCGTGCCGCGCGGCGCATGATCTCCATCGCCACGTAACCGCCCATGGACAGACCGGCCAGCGCGAACCTCTGGAACGGCGCTTCGCGCAGAACCGCTTCGGCCATTTCCCGGATGCTCGATTGCGTGCGCAGATCGGGGATCCAGACGTCGGCGATGTCGCCCAGCGCCGCGACCTGCGGACCCCACAACGCGGCATCGCACAGCAAGCCGGGGATCAGGACCAGCGGTTGTTTCATTGGCTGCCGTGACGGTTGACCGATGACGGGCCACGAGTGAAGAGCGGGCGGCGTGATCGCAAACCTCGCTCCTCAGTCCTGCTTCTCCTTCACCCAGGCACGCAGATCCCAGGGCTCGTACAGCGTCCAGATGTAGTCGGTGGTCGCCGTCTCGCGCAGCTCGTGCAGACCCTGCTTCTGCGCCTCGTCCAGGAACGCCTGAAACACCGCTTCGCTGGGAAACTCGACCACGATCATGTGGCGCCGCTCGCGATCCTCGTGCATGCGCCGGACCGGTTTCCAGCCGGAGACCACGACCTTGCCGCCCATTGCGTAGATGATCCGGCCCGCCCTGACCGAGTAATCCCGGTACTGGTCTTCCTTGCCCGGAATGAAGTTGAACACGTTCAGCGCATAGACCATGCCGTCGTCTCCCTGTGGTCGATCGTGGTTCCGTTTCGCCCGCTTTTCGCCCTTCAGCCCTCGGCCGCCTTCATCCTTGCCGTCGCATCGTGCCACTGCGCCAAAGGCACTACAATGCCGGCGCACGTGTACGTAACGGGGAAAAACGCAATGCCGAAGAACAAGCAAGTACTTCTCGCCAGTCGTCCGACCGGCTGGGTGCAGGAATCCAATTTCAGCATCGTGGAGAGCGACATTCCCAAACCCGGTCCGGGCGAGCTGCTGGTCAGGAACCTCTGGCTGTCGCTCGATCCGTACATGCGTGGCCGCATGAACGCGGTGAAGTCTTACGCTCGCTACGTGGAGATCGGTGAGGTGATGGTGGGCGGCACGGTCGGCCAGGTGGTGGAATCGAATCATCCGAAGTTCAGGACCGGCGACCACGTGGTGGGGTCGCTCGGCTGGCAGCTCTACGCCGTGTCCAACGGCGAGGGGCTCGCGAAAATCGACTCCGGCGCGGTGCCGCTATCGGCCTATCTGGGTGTGTGCGGCATGCCGGGCGCGACCGCGTGGATCGGCCTGCTCGAGCACTGCGCACCGAAGGCCGGCGAGACCGTGCTCGTATCCGCCGCGACCGGCGCCGTGGGCAGCGTGGTGGGACAGCTCGCGAAACTGCAGGGGTGCCGCGCAGTGGGCATCGCCGGCGGACCGAAGAAGTGCGCCTTCGCCGTCGAGGAACTGGGATTCGATGCCTGCGTGGACTACAAGGCCGGAAAGCTGCTCGACGATCTGCGGGCCGCATGCCCGGATGGAGTGGACTGCTACTTCGAGAACGTGGGCGGCGAAGTTATGGACACGGCCTTCCGGTTGCTCAATCCGTTCTCGCGCGTGGCGCTGTGCGGGATGATCGCCGACTACAATGCTACCGAACCCTATGGCGTGAAGATGTTGCGCGCGCTGCTGACCAACCGGGTGAAACTGCAGGGCTTCATCGTCTTCGATCGTCAGGATCTCTATCAGCGTGCGGTCGGCCAGCTGGTGAAATGGGTGGCGCAAGGCAGGATCAAGTACCACGAGACCATCGCCGAGGGACTGGAGAACGCACCGAAGGCGTTCATCGGAATGCTCAAGGGCGAGAACCTCGGCAAGCAGCTCGTGAAGCTGGCCTGACTGGCTGCTCGAGATCGACCCCCAGCGCAGAGGCACCGAGGTCGCAGACGACCGCCGATCTGCCAGAGGCTGGCAGCAATCTCTCCGATCCTCGCCCTTGCGTCCGAGGGACAGAGGCGATCTTGCCTCTGCGCGAGACCCGGAAGTTCAGCTCGCCGGACGTACCAGCGCCAAAGCCACGCGGAAAGGCACCAGCGCGAAGAGCGCGATCGCGAGCTTCACCCCCAGGTCGCCCAGGCCCAGCGTCACCCAGGGCATGTCGGTGCCGTAGAAAGCCAGCGTAAAGAACACGGCGGTATCGACGACCGAAGCCACCAAGGTCGACAGGAACGGCGGCTGCCACCAGACGCGGCGCCGCAGCCGGTTGAAGATCATCACGTCGATCAGCTCGGCGACCAGGAACGCCGTGCCGGAAGCCACGGCAATGCGCGGCGTGGCGAAGTACGCCGACAGCACGACAGCGACGATGAACCCCACGTAGACGATCCTGCGCGCCAGTGCCGGCCCATGATAGCGGTTGGCCAGGTCCACCACCAGGAAGGAAAACGGATAGGTGACCGCACCCCAGGTCAGCCAGTCGTTCAGCGGGTACTGGACCAGGATATTGGAGCTGACCACGATCAGCACCATGGCGGCGGCAAAGGCGGCGGTCAGGCGGACATGCTGCATGTTCGGCTTCCTCGGCATTGGTAAACTGTCGCCGATTATGCGGTGGCGGCGGCAAGTCTTCCACCGCCAAGTCCTATCATGGATGCCGTCGCACGCGCGTGGCACGGAGATTTGTCATGAGCCGCCTTCTCTTCTGCAGCCTTTTTCTGCTTGCCGTCACCCAGCCCGCCCGCGCTCAGGACCTGGCGGGCGCGGTCGACCAGCGCGTGCGCGCACTGGAGCAGAAGATCATCGCTTGGCGGCGCGACGTACACGAGCACCCCGAGCTGTCCAACCGCGAGGTCCGCACCGCACGGCTGGTCGCCGAGCATCTGAAGGCGCTGGGCATCGAAGTCAGGACCGGTGTGGCGCGCACCGGGGTGGTGGGGTTGCTCACGGGCGGCAAACCCGGTCCGGTCGTGGCGCTGCGCGCCGACATGGACGCGCTGCCGGTCACCGAGGAAGTCGATGTGCCGTTCCGCTCGCGGGTCAGGGCCGAATATCTTGGCCAGGAGGTCGGCGTCATGCACGCCTGCGGGCACGACGCCCACGTCGCGATCCTGATGGGCGTGGCCGAAGCACTCGCGGCGGTCAGGAAAGATCTGCCGGGTACGGTGAAGTTCATCTTCCAGCCGGCGGAAGAGGGCCCTCCGCCCGGGGAGGAAGGCGGCGCTGCGCTGATGATCAAGGAGGGCGTCCTCGAGAATCCGAAACCGGCCGCGATCTTCGGCCTGCACGTGATTTCCGGGATTCCGGCCGGGACGCTGACCTATCGTCCCGGCCCGCTGATGGCAAGCGCCGACTGGCTGTACCTCACGGTCAAAGGCCGTCAGACCCACGGCGCCTGGCCCTGGAAAGGCGTGGACCCGGTGGTGACCGCCGCGCAGATCGTGACCGGTCTTCAGAACATCGTGGCGCGGCAGCTCGACGTTTCACGCGAGCCGGCGGTCGTCACCGTCGCCACGATCCACGGCGGGCAACGCAAGAACATCATCCCCGACCAGGTCGAGATGACGGGCACGATCCGCACCTTCGACGAGGAGATGCGCAGCGACGTGCACGCGCGCATCAGGCACATCGCCGAATCGATCGCCCAGGCCAACCACGCCACCGCGGAAGTGAAGATCGAGAAGGCGGTTCCCGTCACGGTCAACGACCCGGCGCTCACCGAGCGCATGGCGCCGACATTGCAGCGCATCGCGGGCAAGGCGAATGTCATGGTCCAGCCGCGGGTCATGGTGGCGGAAGACTTCTCTTATTTCCAGCAGCGGGTGCCGGGACTCTTCTTCTTCGTCGGCATCACGCCGAAGGACCAGGACATGAGCGCGGCGGCGCCCAACCATTCGCCGCGCTTCTACATCGACGAGTCCGGCCTGTTGCCCGGTGCGCGGGCGCTCGCGGCACTGGCGGTCGATTTCCTTTCCGCGCGCTGAACACTTCGCCCAGCGACCACCGGGGCC
>DATMAN010000046.1 GCA_035560005.1 Burkholderiales bacterium
CCTTCGCCGCCAAGGAAAAGATCGGCGCCCGCCGAGCCAAGCAGCACATCATCTCCGGCATCGCCCGACAAAATGTCCCCCGACCCGGGGGCCTGGATCCCCGCTTCGCCCGCGGCGATCGCGCCCTCGATCGTGAGCGTCCGGCCGTCGCTCGTGTCGGCAAACAGCACATCGTTGCCCGCGTTCCCGGTGAGGATGTCGCCCTCGGCTCCTCCCTCCACCCAGTCATCGCCTGCGCCCGCGGCCACCACGTCGCGGCCCGCACCCGTCTCCACAAGATCCCTGCCGCCCGCGGCAGAGGCACCGCTCAACGGGCCGTCGGCGTTCACCGCATCGTCGCCGCCCGCGGTGAGGAACTTCTCGACTTCGTCCGCACCCGAGCCGTAGAAAAGATCCGCTCGGTCCGCCAGCTCAAGATCCCGCCGCCCGCCCTGACCGTCGGCACGCACCGTGTTGCCGAAGGCATCGGTCTGCGTCTGCACCCCTGGCTCCGAAGGATTGCCGTCGTAGTCCTGCTTGTCGCCAAGAAAAGTACGCACCTCTCCCGTGGGCGCCGCGGGGGCGTCAATCAGCCGGATGCCGAGATAACCTTCCCGCGCGGCTTTGGCGAAGTCGAAGTCCTTGAGCGTGATCGAGTCCGAAGCATTGTCGGCGAATGTAATCCGCAGGTCAGTCCCCGCTCGCGCATACGTTGCCCCCGCCGCAGCATGCGGATCACGCCAGACGCCCTCCGATACTTTCACCCCGAGAGCAAGCTTCGCGCCGCTGCGAACGAGCGCTGCGGCGCCCTCGGCGTCAATGACCGTGTCGGCCCCGTCACCGGAGGCAAACACGTACGTATCGCGCCCCGCACCCCCGATCAGAAAATCGTCGCCCGCATTGCCGAACAAGCGGTCGGCACCGTCGTCGCCGAACAGCACATCCGCGCTCGCTCCGCCTCTGAGCAAATCGTTGCCGTTTGCTCCCGCCATGAAATCCGGACCGCTCGAGCCGAGATAGGCGACCGGGTGTTCGAGGGCCACCGTCTGCTCCCGACGCAGCTGCGAACCCGTTAGATCGAGCGCGTCGTTGAACTGTTCACGCTCAAGCGCCGCCCTCAGCCCGGTCGAGGCCTCGATCGCCCGCGTCAGGTCCGACCACTCGGGCGTCCACGGCCCGGTGAGGCTCTGCCCATCGGGCAAAAGCTCAAGGCCAGGCACAAGGTCGCGAAGCTCGGTCGCCCCGAGACCCGAGAGCGTCTTGACCATATTCCGGATACTGTGCTGGCTGTAGCCATAGGCCGTCGGCGTGGCGAGGCGAAGCAGTGGAAACTTGAGCAGCACCGCAATCCCAAACACAACCAGCGGCTCAAACCGATCCGGAACGAACGGAATCGAGGACACCGCTACGTCCCGTTGGGTGCCGATCGGCTCGCCGACCAGGCGCGCCGGATCGTAGAGCGCGCTCACGTTGCTGATGTGCGGATAGGCGGCATTCGGATCAAGACCGAGTTCCGCCAAGGCACTCCTTACCCCGATCGCGTTGAACCCGACGGTACGCTCGGCGGTCGTTGCACCCATCAGATTCGCCAGCCCACCGCCCAGGGAATGGCCGGTCTGGAAGCGGGCAAATGTGCCTAGGTTTTCGCGGCCGGCAATTTGCACCACTTGGTCGTAGAACCCAACAGCATCGGCATACTGTCGCGGCGCTCGGCCCACATTCGATTCGAGCACCGCGCGAACGTCGTCGCCTTCGCTCAACTGCATGCCGCGGTGGGCAAAGACGATCTCGCGCGAAGCGCGGTTGAGATACGCCGCCCCAAAATAGCCGGTCCCGAGCCCAATCCCCAGCTGAATGGAGGTGCGAAAGACGGTCCACGGAGAGTTCTCTTGGACCAGGACACTGCCACCTGCATCGGGCAGGTACACCAGCTCGCTCAGTCTCGCCAGAACGTTCAGTGCAGGCATGATCGCCTCCTTGCCCCTTATTTCGTTTGCGCGCCCGATCGCGCGGCGCGCTCGCGCTGGAGCTTGTACTCGTGTTCGCGCACGACCGCGTTGTAGCGGTCCGCCTGCGCGCTGAACTCCACCACCCGCGCAAGCAGCTGCCGCGGAATCGTGAACTTCAGGAAATCCTCCGGGTGAATGCGCAGCTGCCGCCGATAGTCGCGCCCGCCTTCCTTCTTCAACCAGAGTTGCCATTCGGGGCGGCGCGAGAGCTTGCGTTCGGAAAAGCAGCCGGTCGAAAGCTGAACGTAGCTGAGCCCCGGAAAGAGCTCCCGGTAGTACTCGTCAAAACCGATGTCCTCGTATGCACCGCGCGCCAAGAACTCGAAGTCGGGGGTCGCAATCGCAGCGAGCCGGTCGTAGGCCGACTGGCGATCGGCGTGATGCTTGCGGTCAGCCTCCGAGAAGCTCAGCCAGCGCCGATTGTCCGGATCGGGCCACAAGAAGAAGTGCTTGGCATAAACAAGCAGCCACTTGCTTCCCGCCGTTCCGGGTTGCGGGAAAGCGATCGGCAGGTTGCTGTCGACGTAAAGCTTGAATATGCAGTAATAAAACTCCGACGCCCACGGCGGCCCCTTCTCGACGAAGAACTCGATCGCCTGCAGCCCGCCGGAGGGCTCGCTGCCCGGTGTCGGCTCAGGCAGCCGAAAGCGCCGAGCAAACTCCTTCGTGTAAGCCACCGCCCGCATCTGCTCCACGGGCAGCGGCGCGGGGCTGGGCGGCTCCTGCGCAACGACGCCGAACGAAAGCACGGCAAGCATTAGCAAAGCCCTTGCGCCAAGCGTCGCGATCCCACTCGACCGAGGCTCGCCGACACGTGTCGTCCCACAGGCTCCGACCATCAAATCCGAGCTTGCACTGTCATAGAGCACATCCTCCCGCTCGGGCGCGGGTGCATTCGGATCGGTGATGACATTGCCCAGAACATCGGTCTGCGTCTGCACCCCGGGCGTGTCGGGATCGAAATCAACCGGCTGCAGGTCCCCGAGGATCGTTGTCGCAGTCTGCGGATCGCCGGGCGCATCAAGCAGCCGGATGCCGAGATAGCCCTCCTGCGCGGCTTTGCCGTAATCGAAATCCAGAATGCGGATGCTGCCTCCGGCGTCGCCCCGGATGCTTAGTTGCAGGCCCGAGAACTGGCGCGCATAGACGAACTTGCCATCGGGGCTGCGCCACTCGTCGGCGCTCACCTTCAGCCCCAGTCCCGCGATCACGCGGCTGCTGACGGCATCGGAAATCAGCCCGGCTTGCCTGTAGCTGTAGCGAATGAGACCCCTGCCGTCGGTGTCCCGGATCGCGTCGGCACCGTCGTTCGAGGGCGTTCCCAGCAAACTCGTGGCGGCCGTGTACTGATACACATCCATCCCCGCGCCGGCTTCGAGGTAGTCATCGCCCCTGCCTCCGGTCAGCAGATCGCTTCCTCGGCCGCCGTAGAGCCGGTCGGCCTGATCGTCGCCACCGACGACGTCGGAGGACTCGCCCCCGAACACCGCCCAGCGCCGCATGGAGGCCGGCGCCTGACCAAAGGCGATCACTTCCACCTTTTGCGTCAGGTCCACGTAGCGCCAGTTGTCCGGCTGAGCCGGAATCACCACGCCACCGGCATCCATGACATTCGCCTCGCTCAACGCCGCAAGAAACGCCGCACGGTCGGCGAGGTAGCTGTCGGTGAACTCAAGATCGGCTGCGCCCGCGACGCGCCTTGCCCGATCGGCACTCCAGCGCGCATAGAGATCCGCGTGCGCATCGGCAAGAACGCCGCCGGCACCCTCAAGCACAAAGGGCAGCAAATACCTCAGCGCCAGAAAGCTTCCGAAGTCGGCGCCGGCCTGCGCCGCAAGCGCTTGTGCATCCGGCTGCGTAAGCGGGCGCAGCCGCAGCGCACCGGCCAGCGCCCGGTACGCAGCGCTGTCGGCGAGCCCATAGAGGTTGCCGTAGAGCCGTTCCCGATCACCCTCGGTGCTCGGCGACGCCCCAACCGCCCCTTCGCCAAGCAGGGCAAGCCGAATAGCATCGAGCGCCGCCTCGAGCGTAAGAGCGTTCTGGCCACTGGCCGCACGCAGCAACCACCCGGTCTGCTCCAGACTCAGCGCCGCATCCAGCCCCGCATACACCGCCTGCACCGCCAATGCATCGTTCAAGCGCACGATACTGTGGTTGCCTTGCCGAAAATCGAAAAACGAAGCCGCTTCGATCTCGATCCCAATCGGCGCCGACACCGCCAGCCCAAGGCCGGCAATCGGCGAGGCGCCGGCCGCCGCGCGCAGGTTGGAAGCCTTGGCAGGATCCCCGCTCCAAGCGTCAATACCCAGCGCCCGCGCAAGCGCCGGTACGGTCTCCGTCACACCCAAAACACCCGGCGCGTTGAACAGATACGCATGCTCGATAGGCGCACCCAAGTCGCTCACCAGCCCCGCCGCAAGCCAGCCTCCCAGCGAATGACCGCTGACCGTAAAACGCCCCGGCAGCGTCCCATCGAGCGTCCAGCGCAACACTTGCTCATAAAGCGCACGGTACTGCGACGAAAGACCCGGAATGCCATGCAGCAAGATGCCCAAATCCGCGGTGATATCACTTAGATCCAAAAGCGTCGTGCCGCGAATCGCGAGGTAGCGCTTTCCGGTCAAGACCTCCTCGAACACCGTCGCCGATAGGCCCGACACGTCGTTGATTTGTGGAGCAGCCACGCGCCAGCGCTGGGCGAAGCGCTGGGCTTGGGTGGGGGACATGCCGCGGCCACCGTCCCTCAATGCCGCCTCGTAATCGTCAAGAATCATCCCTGGGGCAAGGTTCGAATACGCCGCGAGAGCGAGTTCGGCATGTTGAAAATAGATTGCTATGCTGTTCATCTCTGAACCTCCCCTTTCAGGAATACTGACTGTTCAAGATTCGCCGTCCCCGGCATTGCTATCGCCGGACAATGGAACGATGTCTCATGCCATGGCCCAGGAAGATCACCGCCACCGCGTGCATACCGGATTGACTCTCCGAGGACTTTCCCGTCACTGCGTCGAATGAGCGCGGTGCGCGTCCTTTCTAGAGAGGGATTCCCTTCCCTGTAATACTGCATTTCGGTTTCGAAGTAGTACTCATCCGACGGCTTGGCATATCGTTTATTGCGAATGCCAACATTGCCGTACTTATCAAACCTCTCCGCCGGCAGCTTCACCGTCTCGTACACCTTGATCCCGCCGTCCTTCGCGCACAGGCGCTCGATTTGCCAGTCGTAGTAGTACTTGCGCCCGCCGCCGTACCAGAACGAGACGCCGAACCAGAGCGCGCCGAGAACGATCGCCAACGAATCGCGCAAGCGCCGATTGGCGCCTTCGACCGCCCGCCAGCGCCGCCACAGCCGCCACAGCGCCCAAGTCAGGGCCACCCA
>DATMAN010000047.1 GCA_035560005.1 Burkholderiales bacterium
GCAGGCGCAGCAGCTGCGCGACCCGACGCGCCCGCCTGCGTTCGTCGCGCCCTCGGGCCAGGCCGCGGCGCCCGATGGGCAATCCGGCCTTGTGTTGCAGACGGTGCTCATTTCGCAGCAGCGACGCAACGCCACGATCAGCGGCCGGCTGTTGCAGGTGGGCGAGAGCATCGGTGGCCTGCGCGTGGTTGAGATCCGGGAGAGCGCGGTCGTCCTGCAGAACGGCGGCGAGCGCCGCACGCTGGAACTGTTTCCGGCGGTGGGCAAACGCAGGGTCGAGGAAAGCTCACGGGAAGTGCAAGCGAGGCCGCAATAAGGGTGCGCGGACGCGCCCGTTGGACGACAGACGAAGGGACCACATGCCAAGAACTGCGTTGGTGATACTGGCGATGCTGGCTGCGGGCTGCTCCACGAGCGCCCACCGGCCGCCTTACGAGTCGGCGCAGCGCGAATTGGACAAGGCGGCCGGGCAACCGCTTCCCGCCGCTCAGCCGCCGGCCGTATCCGAAGCGCTCCTGCCGCCGATCGCAGTGCAGATGCCGAGCGTGGATGGCAAGCCGATCGAGCCGCGCTTCGATCTAGAGGTCAACAACGCACCGGCCAGCCAGGTCTTCATGGCGATCGTTTCGGGCACGCGCTACAGCATGGTCGTGCATCCGAGCGTCAAGGACGCGATCTCGCTCAATCTGAAGGACGTCACTGTGTTCGAGGCGCTGGATACGATCCGCGATCTCTACGGCTACGAGTACAAGGTGCAGGGCACCCGCATCCTGATCCAGCCGCTGGGGCTGCAGACCCGCGTGTTCGAGGTGAGCTATCTGCTCAGCCAGCGCAAGGGGCGAACCGAAGTACGGATCACTTCCGGCGCGATCTCCGATTCGACCCCGAGCGGCGTGCAGGGCTCGACCAATGTCCAGCTGCCCGGCACCACCACCAGCCGCGCGCTGGAGAGCAGCCGCGTGACCACGACCTCGGAAGCCGATTTCTGGGCCGAAATCGGCGCCGCCGTGCGCGCCTTGATCGGGACCGAAGGCGGTCGCAACGTCGTGGTCAGCCCGCAGGCGGGCGCGCTCGTGGTGCGCGCTTACCCGGCCGAGCTGCGCAGCGTCGAGGAGTTTCTCAACAGCATGTCCAGCGTCGTCGAGCGCCAGGTCATGCTCGAGGCGAAGATCATCGAAGTCCAGCTCTCCGACGAGTTCCAGACCGGCATCAACTGGGCGGCTTTCCGCTCCGGAGACAACAGCCGCGCCGCCGGCGGCGTGCTCGCTCCGGGCACGACCTTGCGGCCGACGGGCAGCTTGTCCGGATTTACCGCCTCCAACCCGGACGGCACGGTGAACGTGAACTCGGCGCTCACTTCCACACCCGGCGCGATCACCGGTTCGATTACGGCCGGCACCGGCACGCCCGGCACCTTGTTCGGGCTCGCCTTTCAGACCAGCAATTTCGCCACGCTGCTGTCGTTCCTCGAGACGCAAGGCAAGCTGCAGGTCCTGTCCAGCCCGCGCATCGCCACCATCAACAACCAGAAGGCCGTGCTCAAGGTCGGCACCGACGAATTCTTCGTCACCAACGTCACGACCAATGTGACCACGACCGGAACCACCAGCACCCAGTCGCCGACCATCACGGTGCAGCCGTTCTTCTCTGGCGTGGCGCTTGATGTCACACCCCAGATCGACAAGGACAACTTCATCACCCTGCACATCCATCCTTCGGTGAGCAACGTGATCGAGCGCACCAAGGACATCGATTTGGGCACGGCCGGCAATTTCCGCTTGCCGCTGGCTTCGAGCACCATCAGCGAGACCGACACCATCGTGCGCGTGGCGGATGGAAACCTGGTCGCGATCGGCGGCCTCATGAAAGAAACGCAGGTGCGCGACAAGGGTCAGGTACCGGGGCTGGGCGACGTGCCGATCGCCGGCAATCTGTTCCGCAATCAGCGGCGCCAGTCGGTGAAGAGCGAGCTGGTCATCCTGTTGAAGCCGACCGTAATCCAGGGCCCGGCGAGCTGGCGGCAGGATATACTCGACACCAAGCAGCGAATCGACTCCATCCAGCGCGGTGACTCTCCCGGCTCCGGCCCGAACGCCCCTGCGTCCAGTCCCGACGCCCGCTGACAGGCGCGGACTTCGCCCGCGCCTGTTGCCGCTGCAGTTGCGGGCGGCATGAACATGTATCGCGCCCATTTCGGACTGCGCGAACCTCCTTTCGGACTGACTCCGGACACCGCGTTTGCCTTTGCCTGCACGCCGCACCAGGAGGCGCTCAACGTGCTGCTGGTGGCGATCGAGAACGGCGAGGGCTTCATCAAGATCGTGGGAGAAGTCGGCCTGGGCAAGACGCTGCTCTGCCGGCGCTTTCTCGCCACCCTCGGCGCGGGATACATCACCGCGTACTTTCCCAATCCGATGCTCGACCCGCGCGGCCTGCTCCTGGCGCTGGCGGAAGAACTTCGGGTGCCGGTGGACCGTGAGGCCGATCAGCACGCGCTTATCAAGACGCTGAATCACGCACTGCTCGACTTCGCACGCTGCGGCAAGAAGGTCGTGGTCTGCCTGGACGAGGCGCAGGCGATTCCGGCGCAGACGCTGGAGGCGCTGCGCCTGCTCTCCAACCTCGAAACGGAAAAGCGCAAGCTGCTGCTGGTCGTGCTGTTCGGACAACCCGAACTCGATGCCAAGCTGTCCCAGCCCGACGTGCGTCAGCTCCTGCAGCGCATCACCTTCCACTACAACCTCTCGGCCCTCTCTGCAAAGGAGACCGAGTACTACGTCGCGCACCGCCTCAGGGTGGCCGGCTATGTCGGCGACCGCCTGTTCGACCGCGGCGCGGCTGCCGCCCTGTATCGGGCGACGCGCGGCGTGCCCAGGCTGATCAACATCGTGGCCCACAAGGCGATGCTTGCCGCGTACGGCGAGGGCAGCCACTACGTTGCGGCGCGCCACGTGCGCCGCGCGGTGAAGGACACACCGGCTGCCGCGCAAACGGCGCGCTGGCCATTCGCCGCCGTGACGGTCGCCGTCCTGGCGGTGGCCCTGGCGGCGTTCTGGTACGCGCTTACGTGAGCCTCATCAACCAGCTGCTGCAGGACCTGGAGCGGCGGCGGGCGATCGGACCCGAGAACCGCTCGCTTGCGCCCCCGGTGCGCGCGCTGCCGGCCCGCTCGCGTCGCGCCGTCGCGCTGCTGACGCTCCTGCTCAGTGCCGCGGTTGCGGCGGCGGGCGGCTGGCTGGTGCATACCGAGTTCTCCAGAGGCCGGAGGGCAGAGTCCGCGACGCAGTCCGTCGCGCCCCCCCGGGTCGCGCCACCCGCGCCTTCGGGGGTGCCGCCGGTTGCGGCGGCAGCGAGCGGTGCGCTGCCCGAGGAGGAAGCGGCGGCGCGCGCTGCGCTCACGGTGCCTGTCTTTCAGTTCGCCCAGGAACTGCGATTCGCGCCCAGCGTGGCGCCGAAAGGTGCGACTTCGACGCCACGGCGCGGCCAGAGGATGGCGGCTGTGCGCCCACCCGCCGCGTCAACCGCGTCGCTCGCTCGCGAGCGAGACCCTTCCCGGGCGGCACAGGCGGCAGCGCCTGCTTCCGATGCCGCGGTTGCTGCAGAGGCGAGCCCGGCAAGCGCGCCGGAAATTCAAGAGGTCGTGATCCCCGAGCTGCGAGCACCGGTGCCGGTGGAAAAACAGCTGCGCGAACCCACGGCTTATGAGCGCGCGGAGCTGGAGTTTCGCAACGCGGTTTCGCGGCTGCGCCAGGGCAGGGTCGGGGACGCCGAAGCCGGGTTGCGCGCCGCGTTGAATGAAGACCGCTCGCACTCCGCCGCGCGCCAGGCGCTGATCGCGCTGCTCATCGACTCGGGGCGCAACGCCGACGCCGAGCAGGTGCTGCGCGAAACGCTGGCCGTCAACCCGCGCCAGCCGCGCCACGCAATGCTGCTCGCGAGACTCGAGCTCGAGCGCGGCGATGCGGCTGCCGCGGCCGGCACCCTGGAAGCCGCCCGGCAGTATGCCGGCGTGGATGCCGAGTACTTCGCTTTTCTCGCCGCGGTCTATCAGCGTCTGGGACGCCATGAACCGGCGGTGCAGCTCTACACCGACGCACTCTCGGTCGCACCCGGCAATGCGATCTGGATGATGGGGCTCGGAATCAGCCTGCAGGCCCTGCAGCGCGCGGAGGAGGCGCGCAGCGCGTTTCGCAGCGCGGCCGAATCGAAAACCCTCAACCCCGAGCTGCAGGCGTTCGTCGAAGGACGCATTCGCGAACTGTCGGCGCTCAAGCGCTGAGCTGACTTCCGGTGCCGGGCTACAAAGTCCGGGCCGCGATCCAGCCGACGACCTCGATGGCGCCGCAGCGCTTCAACTCGGCAGCGAGCGCATCGAGGGTCGCACCGGTGGTCAGCACGTCATCGACCACCGCCACGCGGCGGCGCGCCAGGTCGGAGCTGCACAGGAACGCGCCACGCACGTTGCGCGCCCGCTCTTTCCAGGGCAGGGAAGCCTGCGGGACACCGGGGCGTACGCGTTGCACGACATCGTTTGCCGCCGCGATGCCGAACTCGCGGCAAACCAGGCGCGCGATCTCCGCGGCCTGATTGAATCCGCGGGCCGCGAGGCGCGACGGCGCGAGCGGCATGGCGAGAACCAGGTCCGGATAGGGTTCGGGCTCCAGCGCATAGGCCAGCGCCCAAGCCAGCGGTCGCGCGCTGGCCAGACTGCCGTCGTATTTCAGTGCCTGCACCAGGCTGTCCACCGGATGCGCATAGGCCAGGGCGGCAACCACACGGTCGAACCGCGGCGGGCTTTTGAGGCAGCGCCCGCAGACCTGTCCGGCGGGGGCCGGCGCGGCACAGATCGGGCAGCGCGCGCTGTCGAGGCGCGGGACAGCGCGCTCACAGCCCGCGCACAGGCCGGATTCGCGGGCGCGATCACCGCACAGCAGACAGGCGGGCGGCATGACCCTGCGCAACGCGGCGAAGCAGCTGTCAATCAATCCGGCGGGCAAGTTTGACAGACCTCCGGCTTTC
Source organism: Burkholderiales bacterium (assembly GCA_035560005.1). Classification (NCBI taxonomy): domain Bacteria; kingdom Pseudomonadati; phylum Pseudomonadota; class Betaproteobacteria; order Burkholderiales; species Burkholderiales bacterium. The sequence continues at coordinate 5,020 of DATMAN010000047.1, forward strand.
TTCGACCATGCGCTGCGTCCTGCGCTGACATGTTCGACGACTCAAGGATTCCCATGACGCCTCCGCGGGCCGCGATCGACCACGCTGTCTCTGCGCGCTGGAGCGCAGAGCAGGTCGAAGCGCTGTTCGAACTGCCCTTTGCCGACCTGCTGTGGCGTGCCCAGCGCACCCACCGCGAGCATTTTCCCTCCAACGCGGTGCAGCTCTCGACGCTGCTGTCGATCAAGACCGGCGGCTGCCCGGAGGACTGCGCCTATTGTCCGCAGGCGGCGCGCTATCACACGGGCGTGGCGGACGAGCCCTTGCTCTCGCTCGAAGCGGTTGTCGGCGCCGCGCGCGCGGCCAAGCAGAAAGGTGCAACGCGCTTTTGCATGGGCGCGGCGTGGCGCGGCCCGAAGCAGCGCGACCTGGACAAGGTCGTCGAACTGGTCCGCGCCGTCAAGGCGCTCGGCCTGGAGACCTGTGCCACGCTGGGGTTGCTCAGGGACGGCCAGGCCGAGCAGCTCAAGGCTGCAGGGCTGGACTACTACAACCACAACATCGATACCGACGCGCGCTACTACGGCGAGATCATCCACACGCGCACCCAGGCCGACCGGCTCGACACGCTGAGGAAGGTGCGCGCCGCGGGAATCCGCGTTTGCTGCGGCGGAATCGTCGGCATGGGCGAGTCGCGCCGGTCGCGGGCCGCGCTGATCGCGCAGCTCGCGGCCATGGACCCTCAGCCGGAGAGCGTACCGATCAACAATCTGGTGCAGGTTCCGGGCACGCCGCTGCACGGCACGGAAAAACTCGATCCGTTCGAGTTCGTGCGCACCATCGCCTGCGCCCGCATCACGATGCCGAAGTCGATGGTGCGCCTTTCGGCCGGGCGCGAGGCGATGTCGGACGAGTTGCAGGCGCTGTGCTTTCTGGCGGGCGCCAATTCGATCTTCTACGGCGAGAAGCTGCTCACCACGGGCAATCCCCAGGTCACGCGCGACAGGGCGCTGTTCGACCGGCTGGGAATGCGCCCTATGCCGGCCGGGGAGCACTCTGGCGATCCCGGCGATTGTTGCTGACGGGCGCGTTCGCCCTTTCGCGCAGGGTCTGATCGTCGATGCGCGATCTGCATTCAGAGCTGCGGGAACTCGAGCGCAAAGGCCTGTTCCGACAGCGTCGCGTCCTGGAAAGCGCGCAGGGCGCGCGGGTCGAAGTCGACGGCCGCGAGTTTGTTTCCTTCGCCAGCAACGACTACCTGGGGCTCGCGTCCGATCCGCGGCTGGTCGAGGCGCTCGCCGAGGGCGCGCGCCGTTACGGCGTGGGCGCGGGCGCGTCGCACCTGCTGAGCGGGCACCACCGCCTGCATCAGCGCCTGGAAGAAAGACTCGCCGAGTTCACCGGCTTGCCGCGTGCGCTGCTCTTCGGTAGCGGGTACGCGGCGAATCTCGCGGTCGTGACGGTCCTGGCTTCGCGCCCGGCCGAGGTATTTGCCGACCGGCTCAATCACGCCTCGCTCAACGACGCCATGCTGCTGAGCGGCGCGCGCTTCCACCGCTATCGCCATCTGGATCTGTCCGCGCTTGCTCGCTTGCTGGAACGCTCGCGAGCACCATCGCGCGTGGTGCTGACCGACTCGGTGTTCAGCATGGACGGCGACCTCGCGCCGCTCGACGCGCTGGCGCGGCTGTGCGCCGCGCATGACGCCTGGCTGGTGGTCGACGACGCACACGGTTTCGGTGTGATCGGCCCCCAGGGCCGGGGCGCCGCGGCGCGCTTCGGCCTGTCGGGCGAGCGTGTGGCCTGCGTTGGCACGCTCGGCAAGGCAGCCGGGGTCAGCGGGGCCTTTGTCGCAGGGTCCACGGCCTTGATCGAAACCCTGGTGCAGCGTGCCCGCAGTTACATCTACACCACCGCCAGTCCGCCGGCGCTGGCGAGCGCGCTGCTCGCCGCCATCGACATCATCGAGCGCGAGGAGTGGCGGCGCGAGCGGCTTGCGGCGCTGATTGCACAGTTGCGCAAGGGGCTCGCCGGATGCCGCTGGCCGCTGGCGCCCTCCGAGACCGCCATACAGCCGCTGATGGTCGGCGAACCGGCGGCCGCCGTGGCGCTCGCAGCCGCACTTTCGGCGCATGGCTTGCTCGTGCCGGCAATCCGTCCGCCGACTGTGCCCGCCGGTTCTGCCCGGCTGCGCATCTCACTGTGCGCCGGGCATCGTCCGGAGGACGTCGAGCGGCTTGTCGCGACGCTCCACGCCATCGCGCGCGCCCGGCCGTGAACGACGCTTTTGCCTTCGACAAGCGCCAGCTGCGCCGCTCCTTCGAGAAGGCCGCGCGCAGCTACGACAGCGCGGCGGTGCTGCAGCGCGAAGTGTGCGATCGACTGCTGGAGCGGCTGCCGCTGCTGAAGATCGATCCAGAGCGCATCCTCGATGCCGGCAGCGGCACCGGGTACGCGGTGCCCGGCCTTCGGCGGCAGTTTCCCCGCGCTTCGGTGATCGAGCTGGACCTCGCAGTGTCCATGCTGCTCGCGGCCCGTGCCAAGGTTGCCTGGTGGCGCCGAGTGCTCGGCGCTGCGGGCGGCCGCCCGCAGGTGTGCGGCGACCTCGAGCACCTGCCGCTGCAGGCGGCTTCTATCGATCTCGTCTGGTCGAACCTCACGCTGCAGTGGTCCAACGATCTGCAGGCTTGGCTCGGCGAGTGCTTTCGCGTTCTGCGGCCAGGTGGAGTGCTGGCGTTTTCCTCCTTCGGCCCGGACACGCTCAAGGAACTGCGCACCGCCTTCGCTGCGGTCGACCGCGCGGTGCACGTCAATCGCTTCGTCGACATGCACGATGTCGGAGACTGCCTGGTGCAGACCGGATTCGCCGAGCCGGTCGTGGACATGGAACTCGTGACATTGAGCTATCGCGAACTGGGCGACCTGATGCGCGACCTGAAGGCGATCGGCGCGCACAACGTCAATGCCGGACGGCCCCGCGGGCTCGCCGGCCGCGCGCTGTTCCGGCGCGTGGCCGAGGAGTACGAACGCTGGCGCGATGCCCGGCACGGCCTTCCGGCAACGTTCGAGGTGCTCTACGGCGTGGCCTGGAAGCCGCAGCCGCGCACCGGGCCCTCCGGCCGTCCGGTGATCGACATCCGGCCAGCCATCTGAGGCAGCGCATGCGCGAGCCTGCGGTGCGCACGTCTCGCGGCCTGTTCGTGACTGGCACCGACACCGGCGTGGGCAAGACGCGGGTTGCGTGCATGCTGCTGCGCGCTTTCGCGGCGCGCGGCGAACGCGTGGTGGGCATGAAACCGGTGGCGACCGGCGCACAGTGGACCGGCGCGGGATTGCGCAACGAAGATGTCGCGCAGCTGTGCGCGGCATCCAATGCCGCCGCGCCGCTCGAGCTGGTCAATCCTTACTGCTTTGCCCCGGCCATCGCTCCGCATCTGGCCGCGGCCGAGGCTGGAGCGCGGATCGAGCTTGGCAGGATCGTCGACGCCTGTTCGAAGCTCGCCGCCCTCGCGGACCGCGTCGTCGTGGAAGGAGTGGGGGGCTTCGCCGTGCCGCTGGGCGAGGATTACGGGACAGCGGACCTTGCGCGCATGCTCGGCCTGCCCGTGGTGCTCGTGGTGGGCATGCGGCTGGGCTGCCTCAACCATGCGTTGCTCACCGTGCAGGCGATCGAGCGCTGCGGCCTGCGCCTGGCAGGATGGGTCGCCAACTGCATCGATCCCGAAATGCAGCGGCTCGAGGGCAACGTCGAAACGCTGCGCACGCGGCTATCGGCGCCCTTGCTTGGACTGGTGCCCCATGACCCGGTGCCCGGCGAGGCGGCGATGCCGGGTCTAGCGATCGAGAGGCTCTCTGCGTAGTGCGTCGGGCTGGCGCGAAACGCACCGCGCGACGTGCGCGGCTGTTTCCTTGCTAGCGTCCGGCGCGCTGTGCTACATTTCGGCCCGCGAAAATGAGGGTTGCACGTTCGCGGTCGACCGCGACTGCGGGCGCAGAACAGCATCTGCCATGTACGGCGGCGAGAGCGAGGAAGGGGGAGCGTTTCGGTGGTTCTCTCGACGGACCAGTTCTTTGTCCGCAACCGGCAGGCTTCTGGTGTTTGCTTCCCTGGCACTCGTCACTCTCGCAATCTCCCTCGGCTTTGCACTTCGCGGCGCCTGGCCCGTGCTGCCGTTCGCCGGCCTGGAGTGCGTGGGACTGTGGCTCGCGTATCGGTGGTTGAAACGGCACGAAGGGGACTACGAGTGCGTGATGGTCGATTGCGACAAGGTCGTGGTAGAGATCCGCGACGGGGGCGCGCTCGATAATCGCGAGTTCGTTCGACCGTGGGCCCAGGTCGTGGTCGAGCGCGGTCGAGACGGACGCCCGGCGATCTTCCTGCGGTCGCATGGGCGCGCGGTGCAGATCGGCAAGTGGCTGACCGACGAGGCGCGGGTGCAAACGGCGCAGCGGCTCAGACGGCAGATCTCGGAAGGCAGAACTCGAATTCAGGATTGAGAGCATTGGGGGGAAGTATGGGGTTTCTCACCTTTCTGCGTGCGGCGGGTTTCGGGGTGATCCTGGGCGCGTCGGGCGCCGCGGCCGCCGCCTGGCAGCTGAACCTGCAAACGCCCGCTACCGCTGTAGGGCAGGATATCTACGATCTGCACACGCTGATCATGTGGATCATCACGGTGATCTTCATCGGCGTGTTCGGATTCATGTTCTACGCGATCTTCAAGCACCGCAAGGCGGCGGGGCATCGGGCGGCGCATTTCCACGAGAACACGACGGTCGAGATCATCTGGACGATCGTGCCGTTCTTCATCTTGGTGGGCATGGCCTGGCCGGCCACCAGGACCCTGCTGGCCATGCGCGACGCCAGCGAGCCGGACATGACCATCAAGGCGACCGGCTACCAGTGGAAATGGGGATACGAATACTTGGACGAGGGCATCAAGTTCTACAGCGTGCTTGCCACCCCGCGCGATCAGATCGAAGCGGGTGCACCCAAGGCAGAACAGTATCTCCTGGAAGTGGACAACCCGGTCGTGGTGCCGGTCGGAAAGAAGGTCCGCGTCCTCACCACGGCGAACGACGTCCTGCACGCCTGGTACGTCCCCGCGCTGGCGGTGAAACAGGATGCCATTCCCGGTTTCATTCGGGATGCCTGGTTCCGCGCGGAAAAGACCGGCGTCTATCGCGGACAGTGCGCCGAGCTGTGCGGCAAGGAGCACGGCTTCATGCCCATCGTCGTCAAAGTCGTCACCGAGGACGAGTATCGGGCCTGGGTCGCGGAACAAAAGCAGAAGGCTGCGGCCGGAGAGGCGATCCAGGGCGCAGAGATGAAGACCGCGCGCAAGTAGGCGAGCGAGAAGCGAGCACCGGACAGAAATCCCAAGGAGACAGCTCAATGGAAGCGGTACACGGCCAGGCTCACGATCACAGCCACGAACACCATCCCGCCGGGATCATGCGCTGGGTGACCACGACCAACCACAAGGACATCGGCACGATGTATCTGTGGTTCAGTTTCATCATGTTCCTGGTCGGCGGCGTCATGGCGCTCACCATTCGGGCCGAGCTGTTCCAGCCCGGATTGCAGGTGGTCCATCCGGACTTCTTCAATCAAATGACCACGCTGCACGGGCTCATCATGGTGTTCGGCGCGATCATGCCGGCGTTCGTCGGGTTTGCGAACTGGCAGGTGCCGATGATGATCGGCGCGCCCGACATGGCCTTCCCGCGGCTCAACAACTGGAGCTTCTGGCTGGTGGTCCCGGCCTCCATCCTGCTGGTGCTGTCGCTGTTCGTGCCGGGCGGGGCCCCGGGCGTGGGCTGGACCATGTACGCGCCGCTCACCGTGCAGCAAGGAATGGGGATGGACCTGACGATCTTTGCCGTGCACCTGCTGGGCATGTCCTCGATCCTGGGCTCCATCAACATCATCACCACGATTCTGAACATGCGTGCGCCCGGCATGACGCTGATGAAGATGCCGCTGTTCGTGTGGACCTGGTTGATTACCGCCTATCTTCTGATCGCGGTGATGCCGGTCCTCGCCGGCGCGGTGACCATGACGCTGACCGATCGTCACTTCGACACACACTTCTTCAACGCGGCCGGCGGCGGCGATCCGGTTCTGTTCCAGCATATCTTCTGGTTCTTCGGTCATCCCGAGGTCTACATCATCGCCATTCCGGCCTTCGGGGTGGTCTCGCAAGTGATCCCGGCCTTCTCCAGAAAGCCGCTGTTCGGCTACACCTCGATGGTCTACGCCACCGCTTCGATCGCGATCCTCTCCTTCCTGGTGTGGGCGCATCACATGTACACAGTCGGGATGCCGGTCGAGGCCCAGCTCTACTACATGTTCGCCACCATGCTGATCGCAGTGCCGACCGGCGTGAAGGTGTTCAACTGGGTGGCCACCATGTGGAAGGGATCGCTTTCCTTCGAGACGCCGATGCTGTTCGCGATCGGCTTCCTGTTCCTGTTTACCCTGGGCGGGTTCACCGGCCTGGTACTGTCGCTCGTCCCGGTGGACGTGCAGCTGCACGACACCTACTACGTGGTGGCGCATTTCCATTACGTCATGGTGGCCGGCGCGTTGTTCTCGGCTTTCGCCGGGGTGTACTACTGGCTGCCGAAGTGGACCGGCCGGATGTATGACGAGCGGCTCGGCCAGTGGCATTTCTGGCTGTCGATCATCTTCTTCAACGTCACCTTCTTCGTGCAGCACTTCCTCGGGTTGGCCGGCATGCCACGCCGCATTCCGGACTACGCGTTGCAGTTCACCGACTTCAACATGATTTCTTCGATCGGGGCGTTCGGCTTCGGCCTGTCGCAGATCCTGTTCCTGTACATCGTGCTGAAGGCGATTCGCAGTGGAGAGAAGGCGCCGCAGCGGCCCTGGGAGGGCGCTGACACGCTCGAGTGGACGCATCTGCCCACCCCGGCTCCCTACCACAGCTTCGAGACGCCGCCGGTGGTGAAGTAGGGGGACGCGCGCGCCGTATCCGTCGACATGAATAGGAAGGAACTTGCATCCAGGAACACGCGCACCGCGCTCATCCTCGCCAGCGTGGCGGCCGCGTTCTTTCTAGGGTTCGTGCTCAGACGTTACCTTTTCGCATGAACGAGTCGACTCGGGCCAGGAACCGCGTGACGCTGCGCAAGCTGTCCGTCGTGGCGCTGGCGATGTTCGGCTTCGGTTTCGCCCTAGTCCCGCTCTACGAAAAGATCTGCCAGGTGACCGGGATCAACCAGCTGGTGAAGAGGGACGAGCCGAGCAGCACGCAGGTGGACACTTCGCGCCTGGTGACGGTCGAATTCGATTCCAATGTGCGCGGCGAGATCGCGTGGGAGCTGGTGCCGCTGGAGCGCAGGATCAAGGCGCATCCGGGCGAACTGATCCAGGTGGTCTACGAGCTGAAGAATCCAACTGCGATCTCGGCGGAGGGTCAGGCGATTCCGAGTTACGGCCCGCAGGTCGCCGCGCAGTACGTGAAGAAGCTCGACTGCTTCTGCTTCAGCAAGCAGTCGATTCCGGCGGGGCAGACGCGCCGGCTGCCGGTGGTGTTCGTGATCGATCCCTCCCTGCCGCGCGAGGTGAGCACGATCACCCTGTCCTACACCATGTTCGAGGTGGGGGGAACGCGCCGGCCGGCGCCGGGCGCAGTCGCAGGTTGAGATGGCCGGTGAGCGGGGTGCGCGGCCCAGCCCGCTCAGGGCCTTCAAGGCCGTGCTCTGGGCGTTTCTGGGCATCCGCAAGGGCGCGGCCTCGGAGCGCGATCTGGCCACCCTCAGGCCGTGGCAGGTCGTGCTGGCGGGCGTGATCGGCGCCGCGCTGTTCGTGACCGCGATCGTGACGCTGGTCCGGATCATTACGGGTTAGGCTGGACGAAGAACAACTTCAAGTCAGGATCAAGGAGAGGAGTGAAACTATGACCTCGCAACCGGGCGGCTACTATCTGCCGGCACCGTCGCACTGGCCCATCGTCGGATCGACCGGGCTGTTTTTCATGGCCATCGGCGCCGTGCTCCTCATGAACGGCGCGGGCGGCGCGGGCACCGCGATCCTGCTGATCGGTGCCGCGATCCTGGTGTACATGATGTTCGGCTGGTTCGGCACCGTCATCCGCGAGAGTGAAAGCGGCCTGCACAACAAGCAGGTGGACCTCTCGTTCCGCTGGGGGATGAGTTGGTTCATTTTCTCCGAAGTGATGTTCTTCGCCGCGTTCTTCGGCGCGTTGTTCTACATGCGCGTGCTGTCCGTGCCGTGGCTCGCCGAAGCCGAGACCGGCCAGTTGCTTTGGCCAGGCTTCTCGCCGGAATGGCCGGCGGCGGGACCGGCGATCAAGGAACAGTTCACCCCGATGGCGGCGTGGGGCATCCCGGCCATCAACACGCTGATCCTGCTCAGCTCGGGCGTGACAGTGACGATCGCGCACTGGGGACTGAAGAACAATAATCGCACGCAGCTCAATGTCTTCCTGTTCCTGACGATCGCGCTCGGCGCGCTGTTCCTCGGCCTGCAGGCCTACGAGTACGGACATGCCTACGCCGATCTCAATCTGACGCTGGAGAGCGGAGCCTACGGCGCCACCTTTTTCATGTTGACCGGTTTTCACGGCTTCCACGTCACGATCGGCACCATCATGCTGATCGTCATCTGGCTGCGCTGTCTGAAGGGGCATTTCAGTCCCGACCATCACTTCGGGTTCGAGGGCGTGTCCTGGTACTGGCACTTCGTCGACGTGGTCTGGCTCGGCCTGTTCGTGTTCGTCTACTGGCTCTGAAAACGACAGGAACGGCAAACAACGAGAATGGGAGGAGGGGCCCCGCGCGAGCGGGGAGACTGTCGCCGCACGCGCGATGCCGTGCGGCGAATTTTTTTGCGGAACGGGTGCGGGGCTACAGGCCCTGTCGCGGGATGATGCCGAAGTAGTAACCGGCCATCAGCAGCAGGAACAGCGTCACCGAGAGGCCGACTCTAAGGGTGAGCGCGCGCACGGTGCGGTTCGAACCGCCCCGGTCGCGCACCAGATAGAACAGGGCCGAGCCCAGACTGCCGACGATGGCGATCAGGAACAGAACGACGATGATCTTCATCACGGACCGCAGTGTAGCGCAGGCGTCCGCGCGTGGCCACGCACGAGGTTACGCGGCTCCGTGAGGTTGCGATGGCCGGGATGGCCCCTGACCGCGGCGGCGGTGGCCGGATTGGTGCTGACGCTATCGGCTGCCCACTGGCAGTTCAATCGCGCCGTTTACAAGAGCGAGCTTGCCGCCCGGTACGCCGCCCGCCAGGCGCAGCCGCCGATCCTCGTGGGGCGCGACGGCGAGCCGCGGGATATGGCGTACCGGCGCATCGAAGCCTTCGGCGAGTTCGACGCCCTCAGGGCGGTGTTGGTCGACAATCGGGTACGCGCCGGCCGAGCCGGGTTCGAGGTCATCATGCCCCTCAAGCTGGCAAACGGCTCCGGATTCCTGCTCGTCAATCGTGGTTGGGTGGCGGCGAGCGGCGACCGGCGCAGCCTCCCGCGCGTGATGACGCCGGCCGGCGTGGTGCGCGTGGCTGGAACCGCCGTGATTCCGAGCGAGCATCCGTACGAGCTTTCGTACCAGACCGTGCAGGGCCGTGTCTGGCAGAACTTCACGCTGTCGCGCTACCGTGCGGCCTACGACATCGCGGTGCGCGACTACCTCGTTCGGCAGGAGAACGACATCGGCGATGGGCTGGCCCGCGACTGGAGCGCGCCCGGGTTCGGCATTCAACGGCATCGCGCTTATGCGGCACAGTGGCTGATATTCGCCGCTTTGATCGTGGTCTTCTATGTCTACTTCGGTTGCGTCCGAGCGCGCGCGTCGCAGTAAGCTCACCCTCTGGCTCATCCTGACGGTGTGCCTGGCGCCGCTTGTCCTGTCCTATGCCCTGTATGCCTTGTGGCGCCCGCACAGCTTCGTCAACTACGGCGAGCTCATCGATCCGCCGATCGCCCTGGCCGGCGTCTCGCTACCGCGCGCGGCGGGTGCGCCACTGCGCTTTTCCGAGCTCGCCGGAAAGTGGGTCTTCCTGATCGTCGATTCGGGCGCTTGCGACGCGCGCTGCCGACGCAAGCTCTACTATGTTCGCCAAGTGCGTCTGGCGCAGGGCAAGGACCAGTCCCGCGTCGAGCGGCTTTGGCTTATCAGCGACCAGCAGGCGCCGGCCGCCGAGCTTGAACGGGAGTATCACGGAACCATTGCGGTGCGCTTGGCGGCAACCGACTTCCTGTCGCGCCTGCCTGCCCGGAACAGCGCCGCCGATCACATCTATCTACTCGATCCGCTTGGCAATCTCATGATGCGCTATCCAGCCGAACCTGATCCGAGCGCAATGAAGAAGGATCTGACCCGGCTGCTCAAGCTGTCGGCCGGCTGGATCCAGGCGAAATGACACTGCCGCTTTGCTGGTCGAGACAGCGCCTCCGAGCGCGGGCGGCACGCGCGTTACCGCCGCGTTCACCCGTGATGCTAAACTTCGCCCTTCCTCGACACCCCGCACTGATGTCGATCTCGGTTCAGCCCCCACTCAGTTCCTCGCGCGTTCAGCAGTTCTGGCTGCTTACCAAGCCGCGCGTGGTGTCACTGATCGTGTTCACCGCCATCATCGGCATGCTGCTCGCCGTTCCAGGCATGGTGCCGATCGACCGGCTGATTTTCGGCGCGCTCGGCATCTGGTTGGTGGCGGGGTCGGCGGCGGCCGTCAACTGCCTGGTCGAGCAGAGAATCGACGCGGTGATGGCGCGCACCCGGGCAAGACCCCTGCCCATGGGTACCATCAGTGCCCAGGAAACGCTAGTCTTCGCCGGCCTCGCCGGCGGGAGCGGACTTCTGGTCCTCTGGCTCTTGGTCAACCCGCTGACGATGTGGCTCACGCTCGCCACCTTCGTGGGCTACGCAATCATCTACACCGTGGTGTTGAAACCGCTCACGCCCCAGAACATCGTGATCGGCGGCGCTTCGGGGGCGATGCCCCCGGTGCTCGGCTGGGCGGCGATCACTGGACAGGTATCGCACGAGGCGCTGCTGCTGTTCTTGATCATCTTCGCCTGGACCCCGCCGCACTTCTGGGCGCTCGCCCTCTACCGCAAGAACGAGTACGCCAGGGCCGGGGTGCCGATGCTGCCGGTCACGCACGGCGACCGTTACACCCGGCTGCACGTGCTGCTCTACACCATCATCCTGTTCGCGGTGAGCTTGCTGCCGTTCGCCACGCGCATGAGCGGCGGGATCTATCTGGCGGGGGCGCTTCTGCTCGGCGGAGTTTTTCTGGGCTACGCGATCCGCATCCTCGTTGCGTACAGCGATCAGCTGGCGAGGCGCGTGTTTCGGTACTCGATCGTCTATCTTTCCGCGCTCTTCGGCTTCCTGCTGATGGATCATTACTGGTACGTCTGAACGAGCCATGCGGCTGCTGCGGCTCGTTCTTGTTGCCGGGCTTGTGTTGTTTGGCGGCTGCCAGAAGCCGGCCGAGGGCTTCCGCTCCACCGACGTGACTGGCGCCTCCTTCGGGCGCGATTTCGAGCTTGTGGGTCACGACGGCAAGCTGCGCCGGCTGGCGGACTTCCGCGGCAAGGTGGTTGTCGTGTTCTTCGGCTTTACCCACTGTCCGGACGTGTGCCCGACCACGCTCGCGGAACTGGCCGCGGCGCGCAGAATGCTGGGCGAGAGAGGCGAGCGCGTTCAAGTGTTGCTGGTGACGGTCGACCCGCAGCGCGACACCCCAGAGCTGTTGTCGCGCTACGTGACGGCGTTCGATCCGAGCTTTCTCGGCCTGACCGGCTCGCCGCAGCAGATCGCCGCGGTGGCTCGGGAGTTCAAGGTCATCTACCAGAAGGTGGCCGGCAAGAACCCCGCGGATTACACAATGGATCACTCCGCCGGCACCTACATCTTCGACCCGGCGGGGCGGCTGCGTCTGTACGTCGGTTACGGCCAGGGTGCGGAGGTGTTCGCCCACGACATCGGGCGCCTGCTCGAGGCCGGATAACACAACGCCCCGCAGCGCGGGGCGTTGTCCGTTGGCGGCGCGTCGGACCTCAGGCTTGAGCCGGCGCCATCAGAGCGCGCATTTTCTTCATCGACTGGGCCTCGATCTGGCGGATCCGTTCGGCAGATACTCCGAACTCGCTCGCCAGCTCGTGCAGGGTGGCGGGGTCCTTCTCACGCAACCAGCGCGCCTCGATGATGCGTCGGCTGCGCGGGTCAAGCGCTTCCAGCGCCCGCTCCAGGCCCTGAGAACGCACTCGCTCGTCTTCCTCGTGCTCGAGGATCCGGCCCGGCTCGTCTTCGGCGTTGGAAAGATAGGCGATCGGGGCGAAGCCGTCGTCTTCCTCCTCCGTCATCGGGTCGAGCGCGATATCCTGCCCGCTCATGCGGGTTTCCATCTCGACCACGTCTTGCGCCTTGACGTTGAGCTGTTTCGCGACCGCGTCCACTTCCTCGGGCGACAGGGTGTGGAACCCGGACTTCAGGCTGCGCAGGTTAAAAAACAGCTTGCGCTGAGCCTTGGTGGTGGCGACCTTGACCATGCGCCAGTTGCGCAGGATGAATTCATGGATTTCGGCGCGGATCCAGTGCACGGCAAAAGAAACCAGCCTCACCCCCCGATCCGGGTCGAAGCGTTTGACCGCCTTCATCAGGCCGATGTTGCCCTCCTGGATCAGGTCGGCATGGGGCAGGCCGTAGCCCAGATAGTTGCGTGCGATCGCGACCACGAGACGCAGATGCGACAGGACCAGCGTGCGGGCTGCCTCCAGGTCATTGTGTTCCCGGAAGCGCCGTGCCAGCCGCTGCTCCTCTTCCTGGCTCAGGATCGGAAAGCGGTTGGTCGCCTGGATGTACGCATCCAGGCTCGATGCCGACGGCAGCGGCATGGAGATAGTCAAAGCGTTGGACATACCCTCTTGGCCTCCTTGAGCGCGGATGATATTAGCACTTACAGCTTGAGAGTGCTAATCCCGAACAAAGTTTCGGCCCGAGAAGGCACTGCGCTACCGTGGCTCGATGTGCCACAAGTGGCGACTCACTGACAACCAAGCCCCTACCCAGCCCAAGCCCGCGGACAGCCCCAAAAGGAAACCCAACGCGCGCCCGGACAGCCCTGGCAGGTGCAGGCCGGAGCCATACAGCGCGGCCACTTCGGCCAGTCCCCAGTTCAGCACATGCACCCCAGCGCTGACCAGCGCCCAGGCAGCCAGGCCCCCTGCCAGCCCTTGCAGGGCACCGAAGTACAGGAACGGCCTGCGGATAAAGGGGTTGGTGGCTCCGATGAGCTTCGACACTTCGATCTCGTCGCGCCGCGTCAGGATCTGCAGCCGAATGGTGTTGAAAGTGATCGCGATCAGCGCCAGCCCCAGCAAGGCGCCGAGCATCAGGACCACCAAGCGCCCCAGGCCCAGGATGGCGTCGAGCTTGCGGGCCCAGTCGGAGTCGAGCTGAGCGCGCTCGACCTCCGGCCACTGGGTGGCCTCGGTCGCCAGCCGCTCGAGGCCGTCGGCCCCCCGGCGACGCACGGTGATCACGAAGGCGTCGGGTAGCGGGTTTTCCTGCAGCTCGTCGATCAGGTCGCCCAGCCCGGCGCTGCGCTGCAATCGTGCCAGCGCCTTGTCGCGCCCCACGAACTCGAACCGGGCCACGTCAGGATGGCTGCGCAGCCGCTCCTCGATGAGCATCACGTCCTGTTCGGTGGCGTCGAGGTTCATGAAGATGCTGACCTGTGGGTCGGCGGTGAACTGGCGCGAGAACCCGGCGATGCCTTCCAGCGCGACATAGAAGCCGGCCGGCAGCGCCAGCGCGATGCCGAAGACTGCGACGTTGAACGCCGTAGCCAGCGGCTGGCCGGCCAGCCGCGCCAGGGTTTCGCGCAGCGTGTCGAAATGGGCGAGCAGCCAGTTCATTCGGCGAGCCTGCCCTGTTCGAGGTGCAGCCGGCGCGCGCCCAGGCGGTCGATCAGGGACAGATCGTGGGTGGCGATCAACACGGTAACACCCACCTGATTGAAGGCTTTGAACATGCCGATGATCTCGTCGGCATAGGCGGCGTCCAGGTTGCCGGTCGGCTCGTCGGCCATGAGGATGGCTGGCCGGTTGACGATGGCGCGCGCGATACAGAGACGCTGCTGCTCGCCACCGGAGAGCGTGATGGGTCGTGCCCTTTCCCGGCCCAGCAGGCCTACCTTGTCCAGCGCCGCACGCACGCGGCGCGCGATTTCGCGGCGCGGGAAGCCGCTGATGGTCAGCGGCAGCGCCACGTTGTCGAACACGCTGCGGTCGAACAGCAGTTTGTGGTCCTGAAAGATCAATCCGAAATTGCGCCGCAGGAACGGGATCGCTCCCGCTCTCATGGCGCTGACGTTCTGGCCGTTGATGAGCACGCTGCCAGCGCTCGGCCGTTCGATGGCGGCGATCACCTTCAACAGAGTGCTTTTGCCGGCGCCGGAGCGACCGGTGACGAACACCATTTCCCCGGATTCGATGCGCAGGCTCACGTCCTGCAGCGCCTGATATCCGCCAAGGTAGCGCTTGGATACGTGGCTGACCGTGATCATGCGCTCAGTTGCGCGTCCTCCGGGCGACACGGCGCAAGAGCCGGCACCGTGCGGGCGTCATTCGAACAGCGCGTCGACGAATGCCCTGACGTCGAACGGCTGCAAGTCGTCGATACCCTCGCCCACGCCGACGAAGCGCAGGGGGATCGGCTTGTGGCGCGCAATTGCCGCGATCGCGCCGCCCTTGGCGGTACCATCGAGTTTGGTCACGATCAGCCCGGTCACGCCCAGCGCGGCATCGAATGCCTTGACCTGCGCGACCGCGTTCTGGCCGTTGTTGGCGTCGAGCACCAGCAACACTTCGTGCGGCGCGCCGGGCAGCGCCTTGCCGATCACGCGCTTGACCTTCTTGAGCTCCTCCATCAGGTGCGGCTGCGTGGGCAAGCGCCCGGCGGTATCGGCGATCACCACATCGATGTTTCTTGCCACCGCGGACTGTACCGCGTCGAAGATCACGGCCGCCGTATCGCCGTTGGTCTGCGCGACCACCGAGACGCCGCTGCGATCGCCCCACGCCTCGAGCTGTTCGCGTGCCGCCGCGCGGAAGGTGTCGCCGGCAGCGAGCAGCACCGACAGGCCCTGCGCGCCGAAGCGCCTGGCCAGCTTGCCGATGGAGGTCGTCTTTCCCGAGCCATTGACTCCGGCCATCAGGATCACGAACGGGTGCGAAGCCGCAACGTCGAGCGGCTGCTGCAACGGCGCGAGCAGCTCCAGCAGCACGGACTTCAGCGCCTCGCGCACCCGGACGGCATCATCCGTTCGATCGCGCTTGACGATCTCGCGTGTGCGTGCCAGCAAATAAGCGGTGGCGTCCACGCCGACGTCGCAGCTCACCAGCACGCTCTCCAATTCCTCGAACAGCGCTTCGTCGATGCGGCGACCGCCGGCGAGCAGCGTCGACAGTTGCCGGGACAGCCGGGCCCGAGTGGCGGCCAGTCCCTCGCGCAAGCGCGATGTCCAGTCGGTGGCGCGCTCCTGCTTGTCACGTTTCTGGAAACTAAACATACTGCGGCGCTGTCCACAAGAGCGCCCGCCATTCATGGAAGACCCGCGAATTCTAGAGCCTCCATCGATGATGGTCACGCGCCTCCTGCGCTGTGCGCACCTGCTTTGCGCCGTGTGGGCGATGGCAACCGCGAGGGCGGCAGCACCAGCGCCAGAAGTTCCGGTTCACCGGCACACGCTCGCCAACGGCCTTCAGGTCCTGGTGAAAGCCGACCGCCGCGCGCCGGTCGCGGTATCGATGATCTGGTATCGGGTCGGCAGCGCCGACGAAGGCAACGGCCAGACCGGAATTTCGCATGTGCTCGAGCACATGATGTTCAAAGGCACGAGCACGCTCGCGCCGGGCGAATTCTCCAGGAGAATCGCGCGCGCCGGCGGCCGCGACAACGCCTTCACCTCGAGGGACTACACCGTCTATCACCAGCGCTTGCCCAAGGAGCAGCTGCCGCTCGCGCTCTCTCTCGAAGCCGATCGCATGGCGAATCTCAGAATGAGTGAAGAGGAGTTCGCGAGGGAGATGCGCGTGGTGATGGAAGAGCGGCGTCAACGCGTGGAGGACAGCCCTCACGCGCTGCTGTTCGAGCAGCTTCTGGCAACCGCGCTGCTGGTGAACCCCGAGCGCCAGCCGATCATCGGCTGGATGCACGATCTGGAAAATCTGAGGCTTTCCGATACACAGCGCTGGTACGACAGCTGGTACGCTCCGAACAATGCCACGCTGGTGGTGGCGGGCGACGTCGATCCGGACGCGGTGTTCGATCTGGCCGAGCGGCACTTCGGCGCCCTTGCACCACGCACGCTGCCGCAACGCAAGGCCAGGCACGAGCCGGTCCAGCGCGGCATCCGGCGCATCGCGGTCAAGGCAAGCGCCGAGCTGGGGCAGGTGGTGCTGGCCTATCGCGTGCCGGTGCTCCGGGATCTCGACGGCGGTCAGGAGCCTTACGCGCTTTGGATGCTGTCGGAGATTCTGGACGGCCATGACGCCGCGCGTCTGCCGCGTGCGCTGGTGCGCGAAGCGCAGATCGCCAATCAGGTGAGCGCCAGTTACGACGGACTCGGGCGCGCCAGCGGGCTCTTCGTGGTGAGCGCCACGCTCGCACCCGGGCGCAGTCCACAGGAGTTCGAAGCAGCCTGGCGCGCCCAGTTGCGCCAGGTGATCGAGGCGGGCATTTCGCAGGCAGAGATGAAACGAGTCAAGGCGCAGGCGGTGGCCTCCCAGATCTATCAGCAGGATTCGGTGTTCGCCCAGGCCTCGCAGATCGGCCGTTTCAACGCGCTCGGCCTGCCGCTTGACGCCGCCACTCGTCTGATCCGCAAGCTGGAAACGGTGTCGCCCGAGCAGGTGCGCGAAGCCGCGCGCAGATACCTGCTCGACGACGTGCTGACCGTGGCCGTGCTCGAACCGCAGCCGATCGATCAGCCGCGCGCGCAGACCCTGCCCGAGCCAACCGATGAGCATCGCTGACGCAGCCCGATGCGCGCTCCTGGCGATCTTCTGCGGCCTCGCTCTGGAGGCACCGGCGGCATTGCCCATCGAGACCTGGCGTGCAGACAGCGGTGCCAAGGTTCTGTTCATGGAAGTGCGCGATCTGCCGATCATCGACGTTTCGGTGGAGTTTGCCGCCGGCACGAGCCGGGACCCGCGCGACAAGGCCGGGCTCGCGCGGCTGACCGTGCACATGATGCGATTGGGCGCGGGTTCGCTGAGCGAGTCGGGCGTTTCCGATCGCCTGGCTGACGTCGGGGCCCGGCTGGTGTCGCGACTCGATGTGGACCGTGCCGGCTACGCGTTGCGCACGCTGTCCGCACCGCAGGCCCGCGAAGCGGCTGTGTCCGTGCTCGAGGCGATCCTGGCCGAACCGGCTTTCGACGCCGGAATCTTCGAGCGCGAGAGAACACGCGCGCTGGCGGGACTGCGCGAAGCGCTGAGCCGTCCCGGCACGATCGCAGAAAGGCAGTTGCAGGCGCGCCTGTATCCGGGACACCCCTACGGTTTACCCGCGAGCGGCGATTTGGATTCGCTGGCCCGGCTCACGCGCGAGGACCTGCTCTGGTTCCACCGCCAGCACTACGTGGCCGACCGGGCGGTAGTGGCGATCATCGGCGATCTGTCGCGAACGCAGGCGCAGCACCTGGCACAGCGCTTGACCGCCCGCTTGCCGACTACCAGTGGCGTGCCGCGCGCCCTGCCGCCAGTGCCGCCGCTGGAAGCCGCCGTGGAAGCCTGGGTGGAGCATCCGGCCAGCCAGGCCTATCTGCGCATCGGCGCGCTTGGATTGCGACGCGGTGATCCGGACTTCTACGCCCTGTGGCTTGCCAACCAAGTGCTGGGCGGAGGCGGATGGACGTCACGGCTTACCGCCGAGCTGCGCGAGAAGCGCGGACTGACCTACAGCGCCGGCAGCTACTTCGCGCCCTCCGCGCTGGAAGGTCCGTTCGTGCTCGTGGCGCAGACCCAGCGCGCGCAGGCGGCCGAGGCCTTGGCGGTGATGCGCGAGACTTTGCGGCGTTTCGTGGAAGAAGGCCCGGGCAAGGAGGAGCTGGAGGCCGCGAAGCAAAACGTCATCGGCGGCTTCGTTTTGCGAGTGGACAGCAACGAGAAGATCCATGAATACCTCGGGCTGATCGGCTTCTACGATCTGCCGCTCGACTACATCGAGCGCTTTCCGCGAGAGATCGGCAAGCTTACCGTGCAGCAGGTGCGCGAGGCGGTGCGCCGGCGCATCGATCCGGCGCGCATGGTCACCGTGGTGGTGGGACCGCCTGCCGGCGGCTGAAGCTTGGGCGCGCATCGCATCCGCATCATCGGCGGGGCATGGCGAAGCCGGCGGCTGCGCTTCCCCGACTCGGGCGACCTGCGACCCACGCCCGATCGCATCCGTGAAACGCTGTTCAACTGGCTAAACCAGCGCCTCGACGGGCTTGCTTGCCTGGACCTGTTCGCGGGCAGCGGTGCGCTGGGGTTCGAGGCAGCTTCCCGCGGCGCGCGCGCGGTCACGATGGTCGAGCGCGACCCGCTCGCGTTCCGCGCGCTTCAAGAAAACAGCCGGTTGCTGGGGGCGGCGCATGTCGAGCTGCTGCGCGCGGACGCGCTGGCATTCCTGCAGTCCGATGCGCGCCGGTTCGACGTGGTGTTTCTCGACCCGCCTTACCGGCTGAAGCTGCTGCCCGTCCTGCTGCAGCGACTGCCCGCCCATCTAGAGCAGGGCGCCAAGGTCTACCTGGAAGCGCAGCGGCTACCCGATATGCCGCAGGGTTACGAGGTGCTGCGGCGCGCACGCGCCGGGGCCGTGCAATGCGCGCTGGTACAATGGCGGCCGCATGAAAGCGCGCTATAGCCGCGTGGTCTATCCCGGAACGTTCGACCCGCTGACGCGCGGCCACGAGGATCTGGTGCGCCGCGCGGCCAATCTGTTCGACGAGGTGATCGTCGCAGTGGCCGACAGCCGTGGCAAGCAGCCGTTCTTCTCGCTCGAGGAAAGGGTGGCGATGGCGAAGGACGTGCTCGCCGGGCACGACAACGTGCGGGTGGAAGGCTTCGCCGGGCTGCTGATGGATTTTCTGCGCCGCCAGGATGCCAAGGTCATCTTGCGCGGCCTGCGCGCCGTGTCGGACTTCGAGTACGAGTTCCAGATGGCGGGGATGAACCGGAATCTGTATCCCGACGTGGAAACCTTGTTCCTGACGCCAGCGGAGCAGTATCAGTTCATTTCCGCGACGATAGTGCGGGAAATCGCTTCCCTGGGCGGCGACATCTCGCCGTTCGTGAACCCGCGCATCGTCTCGCGCATCAAAGCCAAAGTCCGGGCCTGAGTCTTGCCGTCATGGCGCTGCTGATCACCGATGAATGCATCAACTGCGACGTCTGCGAGCCGGAATGTCCCAACGGCGCGATCTCGCAGGGCGAGGAGATCTACCAGATCGACCCGGCGAAATGCACCGAGTGCGCGGGGCACTTCGATCGTCCGCAGTGCCAGGAGGTCTGTCCGGTGGACTGTATCATCGTCGATCCGCAGCACGTCGAGTCGAAGGAGCAACTGCTGCTCAAATACAACGCGCTGACCGCGGCGAAGGCGCCGGCCGGTTGACCGCGCGCCTTCAGGGCACGCGATGCTCGACGTGATAGCGCGTGTAGATCTGCGCGAGCGTCCCCTCGGCGAGCAGCCGTTCCAGCACCCGATCGACCTCGCCACGCAACGCCTCGTCGGCGTTGCGCAGGGCCACTGACACCTGCCAGCTCAGCTCGGGCGTCGTCTCGTAAGCGTGCACCAGGCGCAGGCCGGCATCCGGGCGGCGCGCAGCGTGGTACGCGAAGGTGGCCGGGTTGACGGCGACGGCATCGAGCGCGCCACGCAACAGATCTTCGATCATGTCTTGCTCGAACGCGTACGGCGAGGTCCGGATTCCTTTCTTGCCCAGAACGACGCTGGCGAGCGAGCCTACCATCACGCCGACCTTGCGCCCGTCGCGCAGATCGTCGAATCCTAGGACCGCGGACGCATCGCCGCGCAGACCGAGCGCCACGCCGGTGCGGTGATACGGACGCGAAAGCAGCAACCGGCCCTCGTATACGGCCGGATCGTTGACGCTGTCGAGCAGCATGTCGCAGTTGACCTGCGAGATCCGGCGCCGCGCCACGATCCATTCGGTGGTCAGACCCACGCCCAGTCCCTCGGCGATCTTGCGCGCCAGCTCGAGCTGGAAGCCGGGCTCGTCAGGTCTGTTCGCCGCGTAAGGCAGCGCGTCGGGGTTGGCGCACACCGAGATCGTCCCGCGCGCCTTGATTTCCTCCAGGGTCCTGGCGTGCAGCAGCGGCGCTGCGAGCAGCAGCGCGGCAGTGCTGAGCCATAGCAGGATACGCGTGCTCATGGATGCTCCTCGGGTTTGAGGTTGCGGATGAATTTCACGATCTCCCAGATCTGTTCATCGGTGAACACACCGCCGAACGCCGCCATGCGGCCGGGTTTGCCGTTCTTGATCATGTTGAACAACTGCTGGTCGGTGCTGGACGAGTTCATCAGCTGCGGCCCCTTGCCCGCCTTGCGCCCGTAATCCTCGTGGCAGAAGCCGCAGATATTGCGGAAGGTACCCTTGACGTCGAACGGCTTCTTCGCCTCGTCAGCCCGGGCCGGCGTGGCGCCGGCCATGACCGCCAGCAACGCCGCCGTCGCCGCGGCCAACCTGAATCTTGTTGCGCTACTCGTCACTCGTCAGTCCTCTTGTTGCTCTGATAGATGCCATGCTGCGCTGGTTTCCTGGCGCAAGGCGCCGCTCATAACGCGCTGCACGCCGGTTGCGCCGACAAAAAAACGAGGGCGGGAACCACGGTTCCCGCCCTCTTGTTGTGGAGCGCCAGTATAACCGCTTTCGGCGCTCTTATGGCAGAGCGAACACCTTCAGCACGCCCGCGTCCTTGGGCATGCTGACCCAGGGCTCGCCCCACAGGTCGCCATAGCCATCACCGACCAGCGAGCCCCAGCCAGTCATGACCGCGACGTACTGCTTGCCCTTGGCCATGTAGCTGATGATGCCGCCGTTGTGGCCCGTGCCGTTGTTGTGGCTCCAGAGCTTGCGTCCGCTGCGGGCATCGTAGGCAACCAGCATGCCGTCGGCCTCGGGCACGAACAGCAGATCGCCGGCGGTGGTCAGCAGACCGGCGTGCGGCGGCACCCGATAGGGGATTTCGAACTTGATCTTGCCGGTGATGGGATCGCGCGCGCGGATATGCCCACGGGCGGGCTTGCCGTCCGGCGTGGTCTTATTGAAGGTAAAGTTCGCGCCGATGTTGAGCTGGGCAAAGGGCTCCAGGATCGGTTCGGTGCGCACCACCTCGAGATCCATGCACCATTCGAACCCGACCTTGTAGAGTAACCCCGTCTTGGGGCTGTAGGTGCCCGCGTTCCAGCTGTAGCCGCCGGCGATGGCCGGGCACAGGTCCTTGTGCTTTCCTTCCGCCAGATCGCGACGACCGACCAGCTCGCCGGTGCGCGGGTTGATGCTCTCGACAAAGTTGATGTTGTCAACGCCGGGGTAGACGTTGACGACCTTCATGTTGCGATCGAACACGTAGACGAACCCATTCTTGCTCGGGTGCACCACGTAGGTCTTGCCGCCCTTGTCGATGAACATCAGCTCGCCCGAGGCCGGGTCGAAGTCCCAGGCGTCGTGCGGCAGCACCTGGAAGTACATCTTCAGCTCGCCGCTGTCCGGGTCGAGTCCGATGATCGAAGACGTGTACAGATTGGTGCCCGGACGCGGGCCCTCGGTCATCCACTTGTCGCCGGCCCAGTCGTAGAGCGGCGCCGGGTTGCCAGTGCCCCACCACACGGTGTTGGTTTGCGGGTCGTAGCTGCCGGCCATCCAGCCGCCGCCGCCGCCGGTGCGCCAGGACTCGCCGCCCCAGGTGTTGCGCGCATCGGACTTGGTGCCCTCGTTGCCGGCCACGGTGAAAAACTCCCACACTTTCTCGCCGGTCTTGGCGTTCACACCGAACATCGGCCCGCGATAAGGCCACTCGCCGCCCTGCGCGCCGATAACGACCTTGTCCTTGACGAGCAGGGGCGCTCCGGTGAACCCGACGGTGAGCTTTTCCGAGTCCACCAGCTTGGTTTCCCAGTTGAGCTTGCCGGTCTTGGCATCGACCGCAACCAGTTTGCCGTCCAGCGTGCCCATGTAGATGTTGCCGTAGCCGGCCGCGATGCCGCGGTTGTACGGTCCGTGGGTCTGGCGCGCCACCAGGTCTTCGTTGAGCTTCTGCTTGTAGGTCCAGAGGACTTGACCGGTCGCGCCGTCCAGCGCGTAGAGCTGGTTGTAAGGGCTCGAGTAGTAGAGCACGCCGTCGATGGCGAGTGGGAACCCCTGCAGGCCGCGATTGGCGCGCGAGGCCACGTGCGACCACGCTTCCTTCAGGTTCTTCACGTTGCCGGTGTTGATCTGATTGAGCGGGCTGTAGTGCCACGACTTGTAGGTGCCATGGTAGGTCATCCAGTTGCCCGGCTCCTTTTCTGCATTGAGCAAACGGTTGCCGTCGACCTGCGCAGCGTGCACCGGTGCTGCGAACAGCACCGCGGACATGGCCGCGGCGGCCGCTCCAGTCACCCATACGTGGCTGCGACGCTTCGGAATTCGCATCTTGAAACTCCCCCTAAGAACCATCGCCGATCGGAAAGACAAGAACGCCGGGAGGCCGGCGAGTTCACCCGCCCGGCGTGGGTACGCCACTGCCTGTTGTCGCGCACGCGCGCGACAACGGCAAAGACGCGTCAAAAACGCTGACAGCGCGGGCAGTAGAAAGTTGCGCGCTGCCCCTGGCGCAGGCTGCGGATGCGCGTGCCGCACACACGGCAACGCTGGCCCGCGCGCCCGTAGACGTAGTACTCCTGCTGGAAATATCCGGGCCGCCCGTCGGCCGCGACAAAGTCGCGCAGCGTGCTGCCGCCGGCGGCGATCGCGGCCTGCAACGTTTTGCGAATCGCTTCCACCAGCCTGGCGCAGCGCGCGGGACCGAGCCGGCGTCCGGGCGTGGCCGGATGAATGCGGGCGCGGAACAGGGCCTCGGCGGCGTAGATGTTGCCTACGCCGGTGACGATATGCCCGTCCATCAGCAGGCTCTTGATCGCGGCCTTGCGCCCGGCCAGCCTCGCGTGCAACCACTCGGCGGTAAACGCGGCCTCCAGCGGTTCGGGCGCCAGGTGGGCGAGCAGCGGGTGCGACAGCGGGTCGGAGCCCGCCCACAGCACGGCGCCAAAGCGGCGCGGATCCGTGAGTCGCAGCAGCTGTCCATTCGCCAGCAAGAAATCGACATGATCGTGCCTGCCGGCCGGCGTGCCCTGCGGCAGTATGCGCAGGCTGCCGGACATCCCCAGGTGCAGGATCAGCCAGCCGCCGCCGCAGTCGACGAGAAGGTATTTTCCACGCCGCTCGATGGCGCGGATCCGCGCGCCGCGCAGCCGGACGGAAAGCTTTCGCTCGACCGGCCAGCGCAACCTGCGTTCGCGCACGGCCAACTCGGTAATCATTGTCCCGCACAGGCGGGCGACCAAGCCGCGCCGCGTGGTTTCCACTTCGGGCAGTTCCGGCATCAGCTCATCGGCTCAGCGCGCAACATGCAGCGACACGCCGCGCGGCGCATCATGTCTTCTCGGCTACCGCCCAGGGGTCGAGCAGACGTCGGCCCGCCTCCGCGCCGAGCTTGTAGAGCACGTTCTCGTCGGTGCGCAGCAATCTGACTTCCGGTTCGCGCGCGAGGATCTCGAACACGATCGCCTTGTCCGCGCCCAGCCTGACCGACACGCGTTCGCGCGCGCGCGCGCCGCGATGCGGCTCTGCGGCCAGGCTGCTGACGATCTTCCACTCGTCGGCCCAGCGGTTCAGATCGTCCTGCGAAAGCGCATCCTGCCTGGGCAGCGCGCCGCTCAGCGACCATTTGCCCTGCCCGTCCTTGATCGCCTTCCAGCGCCCGAAATCGAAACCCGACGGCGCCTCCCCCGGGCCCAGCAGGCGATGGCTGATGAGCTTGCTGGCATCGGTGGGAATTCCATAGCCGAGATACGGCGGCACCAGGTAGACGGCGTCACCCAAGGCCATGTACTGCTCGTTGGTGACTTCGTTGACCGCACCGAACGCGAAACTCTGATCGTTCAGCGTCACTACCACGCGCGGTGGATCCAGCTCGAAGCGCGCGAGATCCGTGCGCGGCAGTTTCTGCTTGCTGGTGGCGGCGGCGACGTCCAGCAGGCGGTCGACCTGGAAAACGTCCGCGCGGGTCTTGAACGGGGCGCGCAGATACCATTCCCCGCCGCGCTTGTCCAGCTCGATGGTCGGGGAACCGCGGCGCTCGACGCGGATGCGATCGACCTGTTCGCGTTTGAGCGTCGTGATGGCGCTGTCCGGCGCCGTCTCCGACTCGGGGCGCAGATAGACGTAGAGCCCCAACGCGACCAGCGCCGCGAGCAGGATCAGGTTGACGATCAGCCGCGATTTCACGCGCGCCGCCGGCGCCACCAGATCAGGCTGCCGGCCATGAGAAAGCCGAGCGGCAGGATGACCAGGAAGCCGTAACTGATGGCCACTGTGGCCAGCCACGGCAGTTGCAGGTTCAGATCGGCGCGCACGCGCGGCTGGATCGTGATCAACGTGTCGTCGCCGGCGAGCCAGTTGATCATGTTGACGCCCAGGTCGAGGTTGCCCACGTTGCCGAGGTACTGGTTGGAGAGGAAGCGGCCGCTGCCGGCCACGACCACACGCTGCTTTCGCTCTCCCACTTCGCGCTCCAGCGCACCCGCCACCACAATCGGCCCGCGCAGGTCGCGGTTCGCATCGAAGCGGGCGTTGGTCAGGCCGCCGGTCTCCAGCCAGCCGCGCGCGGCAGCTTCCACCAGCGGCGTGAAGCGGAACTTGCTCTGCGCGTGGGCGGCGACGCGCCGCGCGTAAGGAAACAGCGTGATCATCGGCGAGCGCTCGGTGATCGGGTGCCCGCCCGCCGGCGAGCCCAGCGCAAACGCGGCGGGCATGCCCATCGCGCCGGCCTGGGGGTCGAGCACTACCCCGTCGAGCAGTTCCAGCCCGAGATATTCGGCGAGCGCGCCCATCCCGCGCAGCGAGTCCGGATCCATCAGCCAGAGCAGGTTGCCGCCGCGTTCGAGATGCCGCTTGATGCGGTTTACTTCGCCGGGGAGCAGATCGGCGCGCGGGCCCGCGATTAGCAGCACCGACACGTTGTCCGGGACATCCTGCGCCACGGCCAGGTTGAGGGCCCCGATCTTGAATCCCTTGGCGATGAGCTGATTGCCGAAGTCGCCCAGGTCGAGGTTGCCGCGGCCGTCGAGCTTGCCCTCGCCGTGGCCGTCGAGGTACATGACCATGCGCTCGCTGGAGCGCATCAGCCGCACGAGCAGGTTGGTGAGGTCCTGCTCACTCAGATTGGTCAGATTCTCCCTGCGCCCGCCGTACTCGACCACCAGCTCTCCGTTCAGCCGTACGCCCGCCTCCTGCGCGCGCTTGGGTTCCTCGCGCGGATCGACGAAAGACAGAGAGAAATCATGCTTGACCCGCTGGTAGGGCGCGATGAAATCCTGGATGGTCTTGCGCAGATCGCCCTCGGTGTCCTGGCGGGTGGCAAACGCCGTGACGCTCACCGCTCCGCGCATCTGGCGCAGCACGTCCGCCGAGGCTTCGCTCAGGGTGTTGCGCTTGCCCTGGGTCAGGTCCCACTGCGTCTTGATGTCCTTGGTGAGGTAGAGCACGACGCCGACGATGCCCACCAGCAGGACCACGAACAGGCTGTTCTGCACCAGCAGGGCGAGGCGCAGTTTGCGGCTCATCTTCATGCCTGCATCCGGTCGGCGTCGAGGCGGCGGATCGACAATGCGAGAAACATCGCGATCAGCAGCGCGAAGTAGATCAGGTCGGTCAGCGCGACGGTCCCGTTGGTGAAACGCTCGAAGTGGCGCAGCAACGACACCAGATGCAGCGGGCTGTCCGGATCCGAGGCGGCGATGTTGATGATCCACAGCCCGAGGAACACCGCCAGAGACAGCACGGCGGCAACCACCGGATGGCCGGTCAGGCAGGACACGAACAGCCCGATGGCAGCGAAGGTCGCGCTGAGCAGCAGCAGTCCCACCGCGTTGGCCGCGACCATCCCCAGATCCAGCTTACCGCCCGCCAGCAGCGACAGGCTCATCGCCAGGATGAGCAACAGCACCAGGAAGAGAAAACCCAGGGTAGCGAAAAACTTGCCGAGCACGATCTCGGTCATCGACAGCGGCGCCGACATCAGCAGGGTCATGGTCTGGTTGCGCCGCTCCTCGGCGATCAGCCGCATGGTCAGCAGCGGCACCGACATCAGCAGGACGAAGGAGGCCACCCCGAATACCGGTGCGACCACAATGTCGGTGAGGCCCGGCGGGTTGGGCAGGCGCGACAGCTGCGCCTGGATGTTCATGAAGTAGTCAAGGCGGGCGAGAAAGATCCAGGCCAGAACGAGCTGCAGGAAGGCGAGCACCACCCAGGCGAGCGGCGAGGCGAACATGGATCGCAGCTCCTTGGCCGCGATGGTGAGAATCATGCGTGGGCTCCGTTCAGGGCGTCTTCGCTCATCTCCTCCCGGGTGAGCTGGACGAACACTTCCTCCAGTGTGGTCTGCGCGGGCAGCAACTGGTACAGACCCCAGTCGCGCTCGACCGCCGCGCGCACGATCGCCTCGGTCGGGTCGGCGCTGTCGGCGGGGACCACGCGAAACAGATGGGCATTGACCTGCTCGACTTGCGCGCGGCCGGCCGCGGCGGCAAGTTCATGGACTGCGGGCGGTCTGCGCAAACCCACCTGCAGCACGTTGCCGCCCCGGAACTGGCGCAACGCGCCGATAGTGTCCGAGAACACCACCTCGCCCCGGTGCAGGATCTGTACGCGGTCGCAGATCGCTTCCACTTCCGGGAGAATGTGGGTCGACAGGATCACGCTGTGCTCGTTGCCCAGTTCGCGGATCAGGGCGCGGATTTCGCGGATCTGGTTGGGGTCGAGCCCTACGGTGGGCTCGTCCAGGATGATGACGTCCGGGTCATGGATGATCGCCTGCGCGATCCCTACCCGCTGCTGATAGCCTTTGGACAGCGAGCCGATCAGGCGTCGGCCCATGTCGACGAGGCCACAACGACGCTTGGCGCGCTCCACCGCGCCCGCCAGGGCCGAGCGCTTCACCTTGTGCAACCGGCCCGCCAGGCGCAAATACTCGTCCACGCGCAACTCGCGGTACAGCGGGGGAACCTCGGGCAGATAGCCGACGCGGGTCTTTGCCGCCGTCGGCCGGTCGATGAGGTCGATGCCACAGATGCTCACCGAGCCGCTCGAGGGCGCCAGGTTGCCGGTGATCATCTGCATCGTGGTGGTCTTGCCGGCCCCGTTGGGTCCCAGCAGGCCCAGCACTTCTCCGCGCCGCAGCTGCAGCGTGATGTCGCTGACCGCGCGGTTGGCGCCGTAATAGCGCGACAGGCCGGCCGCGGACAAGGTGACCTCGGAGCCGGCCGACGTGGTCATGCTCGCCTCGTTCATCGAATGGAAAGCTCGACTCGTTGTTCGATGACCCCTCGGTCGAAGACTGCGCCGCCGCGCCGCCCCCACGCGGTGAGTCGCGTGGGACGGCCGGCGAAGACGGGGTCACTTGTGATGGGCGCCAAATATACCTAAACTGCGCTGGTGATTGAAGAACTCCCGCGCGTCGCGACGAGGCCGTCGCCTGCAGCGCGGCGGGCATCCTTCTGATGCGCCTTCCTCTCCTTTCCCTCGCCTTGCTCGCGTGCTCCGCGGCCGCAGGTTCGGGCTGCGCCCAGACTTCGCACGGGCGCGGCGCCCAGGCCTATTCCGGAGCGCAATGGACGGCGCAGGCGGAGGAGGGCAGCCTCGAAGAACGCGCGCGGCGTGTCTTCGCCGACAGCGCGCTGCCGGCCCGCAATTTGGACGAGGAGGTGCTCTACAAGTTTCTGCTGGCCGAGATCGCTGCGCAACGCGGCAACATGCAGGTGGCGGCCCAAGCCTACCTGGACCTGGCCAAGACCACGCGCGATCCGCGCGTGGCGCGGCGTGCCACCGAGGTGGCGCTGTCGGGCAAGCTCAACGACGTGGCCTTGCAGGCGGCCCGCATCTGGCTCAACGTCGAGAAAAACTCCGCTGCGGCGCGCCAGACCATCGCCACGTTGCTAATCAACGCGCGCGACCTGCAGGCCGCCAAACCCTTGCTGGCCGAAGTGCTGGCGTCCGAGAAGAAGAACGTAGGCGCGAGCTTGATGCAGCTGCAAGGCGTGCTGGGCCGCCACCCGGACAAGGCAGCGGTCTACGAGCTGGTGCGCGAGCTGGTGCAGCCTTATGCCCGGCAGCCCGAGGCCCAGTTGGTCTTGGCGCAAGCCGCTCAGGCGGCCAACCGCAACGAGGCTGCGCTCGCCGCCAGCCGCGAGGCGCTGCGTCTGCGGCCGGACTGGGAACAGGCAGCCCTGCTGCACGCGCAGATTCTGGCGCGCGAATCGCGCGGCCAGTCGCTCGATTTCCTGAAGGAATTCCTCGTGCTGAACGCCCAGGCGCAGGAGGTACGGCTCAACTACGCCCGCGGACTGATCGCCGAGAAGCGCTATCCGGAAGCACGCGCGCAGTTCCAGACGTTGCTCGCTGCGCATGCCGACAACGCCGATCTCGCCTTCACCGTCGCCTTGCTGTCGATGCAGATGAGCGACTACGAGGCGGCGGACCTGCAGTTGCGCAGAGTGCTGGAGCTGGGTTACAAGGACCCGGACACGGTGCGCTTCCAGCTTGGCCAGGTCAACGAGGAACTCAAGCGCAAGGAGGAGGCTGGACGCTGGTACCGCACGGTGGAGGGTGGCGATCAATACGCCGCCGCGCACGCCCGCTACGCGCTGCTGCTCGCGCGTGACCAGAAGGTCGCGGAGGCGCGCGAGTATCTGCGCGCTCTGAAGCCGCAGAACGAGACCCAGCGCATCCAGATCGTGCAGGCCGAAGCGCACGTCCTGCGCGAGGTCAGGCAGTACCAGGCCTCCTACGACGTGCTCAGGCAGGCGCTGGAACAGCAGCCGGATCACCTCGACCTGCTCTACGACATCGCGCTGGCCGCCGAAAAGCTGGACCGGCTGGACGTGGTCGAGAGCAGCCTGCGCCGGCTGATCGCGCTCAAGCCCGATCATGCCCAAGCCTGGAATGCGCTCGGCTATACCCTGGCCGATCGCACCGATCGCCTCACCGAAGCGCGCGAATACATCGAGAAGGCGCTGCAACTTGCGCCCGACGATCCCTTCATACTGGACAGCCTGGGCTGGGTGCACTACCGTCTGGGCAACCATCAGCAGGGGATCGAGTATCTGCGCCGCGCATTCGAGCAGCGTCGCGATCCCGAGATCGCCGCCCATTTGGGAGAGGTGCTGTGGGTGCAGGGGCGGCGCGAGGAGGCGGAAAGGATCTGGCGGGAGGCGCTCTCCGAGCATCCGGACAGCGAAGAACTGCACAAGGTCATGCGTCGCTTCAAACAGTAGGCGCAAGCGCGATGCGACGCTGCTGCGCGCTCGGCTTGATTGCTCTGCTCGCCGGTTGCGCCATGGCGCCTCGCGTGCCGCTGCCGGCAGACACTGCCGCCATCCGGGATTTCGAGCTGAGCGGGCGGGTGGCGGTGCGCATGGAAGGCCGCGGCTACGCCGCGCGGCTGCGCTGGCAGCACCGCGACAGCCGCGATGCGCTGTGGCTCTATTCTCCGGTCGGTTCGGTGCTGGCGACGCTTACTGTCGCCGCGAACGGCGCCGTGCTCACGACCGCCGACCAAGCGACTTTTCGCTCCAGCGATGTCCAGGAGCTGACCCGCGAGGTGTTGGGCTGGGATCTGCCGCTTGAAGGGCTGCAACACTGGGTTGTCGCGCGTCCCGATCCGCATGTCCCCATCGAGGACGCGCGGCGCGACCCGCGCGATCGCCTGCAGAGCCTGCGGCAGCGCGAATGGACCATTTCCTATCTGGCCTACGCCGCCGACAGCGGCCTGCCCTCTTCGATGGCGCTGCGGTACGGCCAACTGCAGCTCAAGCTGGTGATCGACCGCTGGCACCACGCCGCTCCCGCGCCATGAGCGCGAAATGGTGGCGCTTTCCGGCGCCGGCCAAGCTGAACCTCTTCCTGCACGTGCTCGGGCGCCGCGCCGACGGCTACCACCGCTTGCAGACGGCGTTCCGCTTCATCGACTTGTGCGACGAGATCCATGTTCGGGTGCGCACCGACGGGGTGGTGCGCCGTATCACCGAGCTTGCCGGCGTGCCGGAGGATGCCGATCTCGCGGTGCGCGCCGCGCGACTGCTGCAGGCTTGCAGCGGCTGCCGGCTCGGCGTGGACCTGCGCGTGGACAAGCGCATACCGCTTGGCGCAGGCATGGGCGGAGGAAGCTCGGACGCCGCCACCGTGCTGCTCGCCCTCAACCGGCTCTGGCGCCTGGGATTGACGCGCGCCCAGTTGCAGCGGCTCGGCCTTCAACTGGGCGCCGACGTGCCGGTGTTCGTGTTCGGTCGCAATGCCTTCGCGGAAGGCGTTGGCGAGCGCCTCACGGCGCTCGATCTGAAGCCCGCGTGGTATCTGGTCCTGCAGCCGCAAGTCGCGGTTTCCACGGCGGAAATCTTCTCGGACCCGGAATTGACACGCAACAGTCGAGCCATCACAATAGCGGCCTTTTTGGAGGGCCAGGGTCGCAACGATCTCGAGCCGGTCGCGTGCCGGCGCCATCCCGAGATCGCCCGCCATCTGGTCTGGCTCCGGCAGTACGCAAACGCAGCGATGACCGGCTCCGGCGCATGTGTCTTCAGCGCGTTCGAAACCGAATCCGAAGCGCGGCGAGTCCTGGGTGAATTGCCCGGCGGCATGCGGGGCATGGTCGCGCGAGGGCTAGAGCGTCACCCGCTGTATCGTGAGGACGCTGAATAGGATTCTGGGGAGTCGCCAAGCTGGTTAAGGCAGCGGATTTTGATTCCGCCATTCGAGGGTTCGAATCCTTCCTCCCCAGCCAGATTTGACAGTTCCGGCGCCGGCACTTGTGCGGCGTCATAACCGAAGGAGACCGCAACACGCCGCAGCGCGGCGTGTTGCTTTTTTTGGCGACGCCCGTCTAGCAGCGAAGGTTCGGCGATGGCTTACGACAGCTTGATGGTGTTCACCGGCACGGCGAATCCGAAGCTTGCCGAGGACGTCGTCAGACATCTGAACATCCCGCTCGGGCGCGCCACCGTCGGTCGCTTCAGCGACGGCGAGGTGATGGTCGAGTTGCTGGAGAACGTGCGCGGAAAGGACACGTTCGTGCTGCAGTCGACCTGCACGCCCACCAACGACAGCCTGATGGAGGTGCTGCTGATCGTGGATGCGCTCAAGCGCTCTTCGGCCGGGCGCATCACCGCGGCGATTCCCTATTTCGGCTATGCCCGGCAGGATCGCAGGCCGCGCTCGGCGCGCGTGGCGATCAGCGCCAAGGTCGTGGCGAACATGTTGCAGGCGGTGGGCGTCGACCGGCTGCTGACCATGGACCTGCACTCCGACCAGATCCAGGGATTCTTCGACATCCCGGTGGACAACATCTACTCGGCGCCGATCCTGCTGGGCGATCTGTGGAAGAAGGACTACGAGGACGTGGTGGTGGTGTCACCCGACGTCGGGGGCGTGGTCAGGGCCCGCGCGCTGGCCAAGCGCTTGGAGTCGGACCTGGCGATCATCGACAAGCGCCGCCCGAAGCCCAACGTGGCCACGGTGATGAACATCATCGGCGAGGTGGCCGGTCGCACCTGCGTGATCATGGACGACATGGTCGATACCGCCAACACGCTGTGCGAGGCCGCGCAGGCGCTGAAGGAAGAGGGCGCGAAGATGGTGCTCGCCTACTGCACGCACCCCGTGCTGTCGGGCAAGGCGGTGGAACGGATCGAGAATTCCGTGCTCGACGAAGTGGTCGTCACGGACACGATTCCGCTGCGCGAGGAGGCGAGACGCTCCAGGCGCATCCGGCAACTGTCGATCGCCGAACTGCTGGCCGAGACCATGCGGCGCATCAGCAACGAGGACTCGGTGAGCTCACTGTTCATGGACTGATTCTGCGACGGCACGCCTGCCGGCGTGCCTTTTTCGAAGACCGGTGGCTGGTCGCGGCCGCCGCTCGGACTTGACTGGAGAGAGCAATGGCAAAAATCGAAGTGACCGCCGCGCCGCGGTCGGTGCAGGGAACGGGTGCGAGCCGCCGCCTGCGCCGGGCCGGACGAGTACCCGGCATCGTCTACGGCGCGGACCTGCCCGCACAGGTGATCGAACTCGACCACAATGCGCTTTATCTGCAGCTTCGCCAGGAGGCGTTTCACGCGTCGATCCTGAACATGAATCTGGAGGGCCGGACCGAGCGCGTCCTGCTGCGCGGCGTACAGATGCATCCCTGGAAGCCGCAGGTGCTGCACGTGGATTTCCAGCGCGTCTCGGCCAACCAGAAGATCCACATGAAAGTTCCGCTGCATTTCAAGAATGCCGAGGTCTCGCCTGGGGTCAAGGCCGGGGGCATCGTCGCGCACGTCATGAGCGACATCGAGATCAGCTGTCTGCCCGATGACCTGCCGGAGTTCATCGAAGTCGATCTGTCCACCCTGCAGCTCGGGCACTCGGTGCACATTTCCGACCTGACGTTGCCGAAGGGCGTGGAGTCGGTGCAGCTGGTGCGCGGTGACGATGCGGTGGTCGCCACGGTGCAGATACCCAAGGTGATCGAGGAAGTCGAAGCGGTCACGGCGGCGCCGGCCGAAGGTGCGGAAGTTCCGGTGGAAGGTGCGGCGCCGGCGGCCGCGCCGGCTGCGGCGGCAGGCGAGAAGAAAGAGGGCGAAAAGAAAGAAGGCGAGAAGAAGTAACCGCTTCCCGGCATCGCGGGCCCGCTGGTTGGCGATCCGGCCAGCGGGCTTTTTCTTTGTGACGGGTATCCAATGAAGCTCGTCGTGGGACTCGGCAATCCGGGGCGGCAATACGCGGCCACCCGGCACAACGTGGGATTCTGGTGGATCGATCGCCTCTGCGCGCTCGACCGCGTGGCGCTGCGCATGGAAGCGCGCTTCCACGGCGAGATCGGCCGGCTCGCGCGGGGTGGACGCGAGTGCTGGCTGCTCAAGCCAGCGACCTACATGAACGCCAGCGGGCGAGCGGTGCAGGCGCTGGCGCACTTCTACAAGTTCGCGCCGGAAGACGTGCTGGTGGTTCACGACGAGCTGGACCTGCCGCCGGGCGCGGCGAAACTCAAGAAAGGCGGCGGTGTGGCTGGCCACAACGGCTTGAAGGACATTGCCGCGGTTCTGGGCCAGGACTTCTGGCGGCTGCGCATCGGCATCGGTCATCCCGGCGACCGGGCGCTGGTGACTGGTTACGTTCTCGCGCCCCCGCGCAAGGAGGAAGCCGAGCAGATCGAAGCCGCGATCGCTCGCAGCCTGGAGGTCTGGCCGCTGCTGCTGGAAGGACATACCGAGCGCGCGATGCATCGTCTACACACCAAGGTATGAGGCGAGAAGCCTCGGGCGTAAGGTGCAGGACGTTTTCGACCCGGCTGCCTTACGCCTCACGCTTTGCTCCTCACCCGAACTCATGAGCCTGAAATGCGGAATCGTCGGGCTGCCCAACGTCGGCAAGTCCACGCTGTTCAATGCGCTGACCAGAGCCGGAATTGCTGCGGAAAACTATCCGTTCTGCACCATCGAGCCCAACGTCGGCGTCGTCGAGGTCCCCGACCGGCGTCTTGCGGCGCTGGCGGCCCTCGTGAAGCCGCGGAAAGTCATCCCGGCCATCGTCGAGTTCGTCGACATTGCCGGGCTGGTGGCAGGTGCGTCCAAAGGCGCCGGACTCGGCAACCAGTTTCTCGCCAACATTCGGGAAACCGACGCGATCGCCCACGTGGTGCGCTGCTTCAGCGACCAGAGCGTGATGCACGTGACCGGCAACATCGACCCGGTCTCCGACATCGAGACGATCAACACCGAGCTGGCGCTCGCCGACCTCGCCACGGTGGAGAAGCAGCTGGCGAAGTACGCCAAGGTGGCGCGCGCCGGCGGCGACAAGGAGGCGCAGCGCCTGGTCGCCGTGCTGGAAAAGGTGCAGGGAGCCCTCAATCAGGTCCGGCCGGCACGCGCGTTGACGCTCACGCGGGAAGAGCGTGCGCTGCTGCAACCCCTGTTCCTGCTCACCTTGAAGCCCGCCATGTACGTGGCCAACGTCGGCGAGCGGGGCTTCGTCGGCAACCCTTTGCTCGATCGCGTCTTGGCTCGCGGGAATGCCGAAGGCGCTCCGGTCGTGCCGATCTGCGCCGCGCTGGAAGCGCAGATCGCCGACCTCCCTGAGGAAGACAAGCGGGTCTTTCTGGCCGATGCCGGACTGGAGGAGCCGGGGCTTAACCGCCTGATCCGCGCCGCCTACGACCTGCTGGGCTTGCAGACCTTCTTTACCGCGGGCGAAAAGGAAGTGCGCGCCTGGACGATCCACAAGGGCGACGCCGCGCCCAAGGCAGCAGGCGTGATCCACACCGATTTCGAACGCGGCTTCATCCGCGCAGAAGTCATTTCCTTCGCAGACTTTATCGCCTATGGCGGGGAGCAGGGAGCGAAGGAGGCGGGGCGCATGCGGCTGGAAGGCAAGGAATACGTCGTGCAGGACGGCGACGTGATCCATTTCCGCTTCAACGTCTGAAACGGTATGGGACACGCGCGAGAGATTGGATTAAAGACACTGCGCAAGTCCTTCTGTAAAAACAATTTACAGGACAGCAGCATTCCGGTACATTGACCGCGCCTGAAGGCCCTCTTTCTAAAAGGAGACTTGCGTGAGCAAACACATTTCACTGGGAGTTGCCGCGTTACTGGCCGTCGGATGGATGGGCCCGGTTCTGGCGCAGGACGCAGAGGATAACCAAGGCGCTTCACCCTGGTACGTCGGTCTCGGAATCTCGCGCAACGACGGCACCATTCCGGGCAATGTGGTCAGTGGGATCGGCGCACTGGCGGCGCCCGGTGGGACGACTTTCACCAGCACTACGGTCGATGACCGCTTCGCCGGCTCGAAGCTGTTTGTCGGCTACCGGTTCTTCGATTTTCTGGCGCTCGAATTGGGCGCCACCCGCCTTGGCACCGCCCGGGTCAACTACAACTATCTGGCGGGCTTGACCAGCATCGGTACGCTCGAAATGGCCTATTCGCTGAAAGCGCTTTATCTGGACGCGGTGGGCATGTGGTCGCCGACCGCCCGATGGACGCTGCTTGGGCGCGTGGGTCTGAGCGTGGGTCAGTCCACCGTGAAGTTCGACGGCAACCCGATCACGCTGGTGTTTGCCAGCAACGAAGATCAGGACGATACCAAGACCCGGGTGAAGTTTGGCGCGGGCGTTCAGTACAACTTCACGCCCGCGTGGGGCTTTCGCGGCGAGTGGGAACGCTACAAGCTGCCCGAGCCGGTCGTGGCCGACGAGTTGATCAAGATCGATTCCTTCACCGGCTCGGTTGTCTACCGCTTCTGAAGCGGGTGCGCGGGCTGCCGGTTACCTCCCCTGGCGGACGGGTGCCGCGAGTCGCTCGACGCCGAAGCGGATTCCCTGCGCCAGTGGAAGTTCGCCGCTCCAGTTGATCGTATTCGCCTGGCGGCGCATATAGGCCTTCCAGGCGTCGGATCCGGCTTCGCGCCCGCCGCCGGTTTCCTTTTCGCCCCCGAAAGCGGCACCGATTTCCGCGCCGGAGGTGCCGGTATTGATGTTGGCGATGCCACAATCGCTGCCCAGCGCGGAAAGGAACTGCTCGGCATGGCGCAGGCGCTCGGTGAACAGCGCCGAGGACAGGCCTTGGGGCGCGGCGTTGTTGAGCGCGATCGCCTGCTCGAAATCCCGATACCCCATCACGTACAGGATCGGCGCGAAGGTTTCTTGCTGCACCACGTCCCAGTGGTTCTCGGCGAGAGCCAGCGTGGGCTGAACGAAGAAGCCGGGCCGCTCCAGGACTTCGCCCCCGTACAGGATCTTCCCGCCCAGCTCGCGCAGGCGGGCGAGCGAGCCCCGGAAGCGGTCGCGCGCGGGCTCGTCGATCAGCGGCCCCATCAGGGTTTGCGGATCGAGCGGATCACCGATGCGCACCTGAGCATAAGCGGCGGCGAGTCGCTGCGTCAGCTCGTCGAAGCGCGATTGGTGCACGATCAGCCGCCGCGTGCTGGTGCAACGCTGGCCGGCGGTGCCCACTGCGCCGAAGAGTACTGCCTTGACCGCGAGGTC
Source organism: Burkholderiales bacterium (assembly GCA_035560005.1). Lineage (NCBI taxonomy): Bacteria > Pseudomonadati > Pseudomonadota > Betaproteobacteria > Burkholderiales > Burkholderiales bacterium. Next base: position 41,361 of record DATMAN010000047.1, read on the forward strand.
GAGGTTCGCGGTCTCGTCGACGATCACGGCGTTGTTGCCGGAGCATTCTAGCAGGCAGCGGCCCAGCCGCTGCGCGACCAGCTGCGCGACTTCGCGGCCGACCGCGCTCGACCCGGTGAACGACAACAGTGCCACCCGGTGATCGGCAACGAGGCGCCGCGCGATTTCGTCCTCGTCGGTGAGCAGCAGCGAGAAAACGCCAGGATGATCCGACTCACGCATCACGCGCTCGACGATGCGCTGGATCGCGACCGCGGTGAGTGGCGCCTTGGGAGAGGGTTTCCATACCACGCTATTGCCGGCCACCGCGGCGATGAAGGCGTTCCAGGCCCATACCGCGGCCGGGAAATTGAACGCGGTGATGACCCCGACCACGCCGAGCGGGTGCCATTGTTCGCAGAGCCGATGGCGCGGCCGCTCGGAAGGCATGGTCACGCCATAGAGCATGCGCGAGAGCCCGACCGCGAAGTCGGCGATGTCGATCATCTCCTGGACTTCGCCGTCGCCTTCCTGCTTGATCTTTCCAGTCTCGAGCGAAATCAGGCTGCCGAGTGCGTCCTTGTGATGGCGCAGTTCGTCGGCGATGCGGCGCACCCATTCGCCGCGTTCGGGCGCCGGCACCTCGCGCCAGCGCGTGAAGCTCTCCACGGCTGCGGCCATGACCTGCTCGAGTTCGACCGCACTGGCGCGCCCGACCTCGGCGATCGGCTCACCGCTGGCCGGGTTGATCGAAGCGAACGAGCGCGGGGAAGCGAGCCAGGCGCCGCCGCAATACGCGGCCGCATTGAGCGGAGCGATTTCGAGCGCACGCACAAAGTCCATGACGATCTCCCTGCCGCCGGCCACTACGCCGGCGGCGCTTGGTCCAGCTCGGTCAGCACCGCGCGCAGCGCCGCGACCGCTTCGTCGATCTGTTCGCGCGTGATGATGAGCGCCGGTGTGAAACGCAGCACCCGGCCGTGCGTGTCCTTGGTCAATACCCCGCGCTCGAGCAACCGTTCGCACAGCACGCGCGCCGGAACGCGCTCGGTGTCGATCTCCACGCCGATCAGCAGGCCCTTGCCGCGCACTTCGCGCACGAGCGGGCTCGAGATCTCTTGCAGCCGGCGCATGAAATAGCCGCCCAGCTCGGCGGCGCGCTCGGGGAGCCTGCGTTCCACCAGAACGTTGAGCGCCTCCAGCCCCACCGCGGCGGCGAGCGGGCTGCCGGCAAACGTACTGCCATGGTCGCCCGGGCGGAAGACTTCCATCAAGTCACGCCGGCCGACCAGGGCCGAAACTGGGAGCACGCCCCCGCCGAGCGCCTTGCCCAGAATGACCGCGTCCGGTCGCACGCCTTCGTGCTCGCAGGCGAGCATCCGGCCGGTGCGGCCGAGCCCGGTCTGCACCTCGTCGCAGATCAGCAGCACGTTGTGCGCGCGGCAGATCCGGGCGCAGCGCGCGAGATAACCGGGCGGCGGCACGATGATCCCACCTTCGCCTTGGATCGGCTCGACGAGAAATGCTGCGGTGTCGGGAGTGATCGCGCGCTCCAAGGCATCCGCGTCGCCGAATGGCACCAGCTCGAAGCCCAGGGGATAGGGGCCGAAACCGTCGCGGTATTGCGCTTCGGAAGACATCGCCAGGATGGCGATCGAGCGTCCGTGAAAATTGCCCTCGCAGGCGATGATCTGCGCCCGGTCGGGCGCCACGCCCTTCACCGTGTAGGCCCACTTGCGCGCGGCCTTGAGCGCGGCCTCCACGGCCTCCAGCCCGGTGTTGGCCGGAAGTGCCATCGGCAGTCCGGTGATCTCGCAAAGGCGCCGCAGAAACAGCGGCAGGCGGTTGTTGTAGTAGACGCGCGAAGTCAGCGCGAGCGTGCGCGCCTGCTCGGCGAGCACGCGCGTGATGCGCGGGTGGCAATGCCCATGGCTCAGCGCCGAGTAGGCGCTCATCATGTCGAGGTAACGCCGCCCCTGCTCGTCCCACAGGTACGCGCCTTCGCCGCGCACCAGCACCAGCGGTAGCGGATCGTAATGGTGAGCCCCGTAGCGATACTCGATCTCGGCAAACGCGGGTACGGCCTCACCCACGAGCAGGGCTTCGGCCAGGCTCGCGGCGAGCATGCCTGTCACGCCTTCCCGATCGCGCTGCGGGTCGTACTCCACGATCTCGCCGCCGAGCAGCGTTGGCAGCGTGGCAAGACGCGCCAGCGCCGGCCGCAATGCGGCAGCGGACAATCCGCCGGGAACCGGCGTGCCGACCGCCGGTGCCTCGACCGGGTCCAGCGCGTCCAAGTCGAGCGTCACGCCAAATCCCACCGTCCCGCACTGCACGATCTGCAGCGCGTCGCGCATCACGGCCTCCAGCCCGCGCTCCTGGATCTCGCGCATGAAGAACACGCGCACACCCAGGCGCTGCAGCAGCGCGGCCTCCGAGGGCTCGAAACTGCGCACCCCGATCAGACACACCCGGCCGGGTTCAAGGCGAGTGCCGCCGGCGATCGCAGTGAGCGCCGGGTCGCCGTGCCCGAGCAGGCAGGCGAGCGGCATGCCGTGCAGCGCTCCGCTCGGGGTGGTGTGCGGCGTGTGAGCATCCATGTGCGCGTCGATCCAGAGGAGGCCGATCGGCCCGCGGCTGCGCAGCGCGCGGGCCGCGCCCTTCCACGTGCCGATCGCACAGCTGTGGTCACCGCCGAGCACGAGTGGCAGCTCCGCTTGCCGGACTGCCGACTCGACCTGCTGCGCGAGGTACTTGCAGATGTCGACCACCGCCTCGAGCGTACTGCCGTCACGATACGGGCGGATCGTTTCCACCCAGCGCACGCGACGCCCGCGCGCCCGCAGTCGCTCTATCAAGTCGAGCGCGCGCAGGGCATCGGGAGCGGATTCGCAGCCGCGATCCGCGGCGCCGAGCCCGCTCGCGACACCGATGATGTGAATCGTTCGGGGAAACTGCTGGACTTGAACCCTGGGATCGTTCATCTCCCGGGTCTCCGGAGTGCTGAACCGTGACTTGCCAGCGTTAGAGCGCGAGACGGCGTGCTTTGTTCAACTCTCAATCCGTGCCGAGTCGCCGGTGGCCGCCAGAAGGCGTGTTCAGCGCCTGCGGGCGCTCCCGCCGAGAATCGAGCCCAGGACGCCGCGGATGATGCGGCGGCCGACCTCCGCGCCGATCGCGCGCGCCGCGCTCGTGACCAGCGCTTCGCCTGCACCTTGACGGCGCCCGCCGCCGAGCACGCTCCCGAGCAGTCCTCCACCCGCGGGGGCTGAGGGGGCCGCAGGCGCAGTCGCCGCTTCGAGCTGTGCGCGGCGCGCCCTGAGCACTTCATGCGCGGATTCGCGATCCACCGGCTGATCGTAGATACCGGCCACCAGGGAGTCTCTTATCAACGCGGCGCGCTCGGCAGCAGTTATCGGGCCGATGCGGCCTCCGGGCGCGAGAACCCAGGCGCGCTCTACCATGGATGGAGTGCCTTTTTCGTCGAGCAGCGAGACCAGCGCCTCGCCCACCGCGAGCTCCATGATCGCCTTCTCGACGTCCAGCCGTGGATTGGCGCGCAGCGTCGTGGCGGCGGCCTTCACCGCTTTCTGGTCACGCGGGGTGAAGGCGCGCAGCACGTGCTGTACGCGATTGCCGAGCTGACCGAGCACCGCATCGGGAATGTCGAGCGGGTTCTGGGTGACGAAGTACACACCCACGCCCTTGGAACGCACCAGCCGAACGACCTGTTCGATCTTCTCCAGCAGCACCGGCGGGGCCTCGCTGAACAGCAGGTGCGCCTCATCGAAGAAGAACACGAGCTTTGGCTTGTCCGGGTCGCCGACCTCGGGCAGCTCCTCGAACAGTTCGGAGAGCAGCCATAGCAGCAGCGTGGCGTAGACTTTCGGATAGGCCATCAACCGGTCGGCCGCGAGGACGTTCACTACGCCGTGACCCTGCCCGTCGGTCTGCATCAGATCCGCGATGTTGAGGGCCGGTTCGCCAAAGAACCGGTGAGCGCCCTGTGCCTCGATGGCGAGCAGGCCGCGCTGGATCGCGCCGATGCTGGCGGCGGAGACGTTGCCGTACTCGATGGTGTACTGTCTTGCGTTCTCGCCCACGTGCTGCAGCATCGCGCGCAGATCCTTCAGGTCGAGCAGCAGCAGGCCGTTGTCGTCGGCGATCCTGAAGACGATCTGCAACACGCCGGCCTGCGTGTCGTTCAGATTCAGCATGCGCGCCAGCAACAGCGGCCCCATTTCCGAGACCGTTGTGCGCACCGGGTGGCCGTGCTCGCCGAATACATCCCAGAACGTGACCGGACTGGCCGCGAAGCGCGGCGCCGGCAAGCCCAGCCGGTCGAGCCGCTCTTTGAGCTTGGGCGACATCGCGCCGGGCTGCGACAGCCCCGCAAGATCGCCTTTCACGTCCGCGGTGAACACCGGCACCCCGATCGAGCTGAAAGCTTCGGCCATGACCTGCAGCGTCACGGTCTTGCCGCTGCCGGTGGCTCCCGTGATCAGCCCGTGACGGTTGGCCATGGCGGGCAGGAGGCAGAGATCGTGGTCAGAGCGGGCGATCGGCAGAGGTTGCAGCATGACGGGCATCGAGAGGGTCTTGGCGCATGTTAGAATTTACGAAGTATATCAGCCGCCTACGCTGAATCTCGCATCGCATCACGGGCGTTGTGCACAGCGCAGCAGGCCACATCGAGCACATCCGGAAAGCGCTATGGCAGGCCACAGCAAATGGGCCAACATCCGACACAAGAAGGCCGCGGCCGATGCCAGGAAAGGCAGGATCTTCACGCGGCTTATCCGGGAAATCACCGTCGCCGCGCGCCTCGGCGGTCCCGACCCGCACAGCAATCCGCGGTTGCGCCTGGCGATGGACAAGGCCTTCGACCAGAACATGCCAAAGGACACGGTGGAGCGCGCGATCAAGCGCGGCAGCGGCGAGCTGGAAGGCGCGAGTTACGAGGAGGTGCGCTATGAAGGGTACGGCATCGGCGGCGCGGCGGTGATGGTGGACTGCATGACCGACAACCGCACGCGCACGGTGGCCGATGTGCGCCACGCGTTTACCAGGCACGGCGGAAATCTCGGCACCGACGGCTCGGTCGCATTTCTGTTCAAGCACTGCGGCCAGCTGGTGTTCGCGCCCGGCACCGACGAAGACAAGCTCATGGAGGCCGCGATCGATGCGGGTGCCGAAGACGTAATCAGCAACGACGACGGCTCGCTGGAGGTCATCACCGATCCCGCCCAGTTCTCCAGCGTGCGCGAGCGGCTCATCAAGGCCGGTTTCAAGCCCGCCTTCGCCGAGGTGACCTTCAAGCCAACGATCGAGAACGTCCTCACCGGTGAGGACGCCGCGCGCATGCAGAAGCTGCTCGACGCGCTCGAGTCGCTCGACGACGTGCAGGAGGTCTACACCACGGCCGTGTTCGACGCGCGCTGAGCCGCGACCGGAGACTTGCCATTCATCCTTTGCGCGCTCACCTCCCACCCGTCGCAAGGCCGCCGCGGGCGCGCCGCCGTTGTGGACTGGCGGCGTGAGGATTCTCGGCATCGATCCGGGATTGCGGGTCACGGGGTTCGGGCTGATCGAGAAGTCCGGGCACTCCCTGAACTACGTGACGAGCGGTTGCATCCGCACACCGGAGGCCGAACTGCCGGAGCGCATCAAGGCGATCCTTGAGGGCCTCAGCCAGGTAATCGCCGAGGGTCGGCCGCAGCACGTCGCGCTGGAGCAGGTGTTTGTCAACGTGAATCCAGCCTCCACCCTTCTGCTGGGACAGGCGCGCGGGGCGGCCATCTGCGCCGCCGTGAACCACCGGCTGCCGGTCTCGGAGTACACGGCGCTGCAGGTCAAGCAGGCGGTGGTCGGCAACGGCCACGCCAGAAAGGAGCAGGTACAGGAAATGGTGCGACGTTTGTTGCGGCTGCCGGGCTTGCCCAGCGCGGACGCCGCGGATGCCCTGGCCTGTGCGATCTGCCATGCGCACGGCGGGCTCGGGCTTGGGGTGCTGTCCACGGGCGGGTACCGGATGAAGCGCGGGAGATTGCGGTGATCGGCAAGATCACCGGGACGCTGCTCGAGAAACGCCCGCCGATGGTAATGGTGGACGTCAACGGTGTGGCCTACGAACTGGATGTTCCGATGAACACGCTCTACCAGCTGCCGGCTACCGGCGCGAGGGTTACCCTCTACACGCATCTCGTGGTGCGCGAGGACGCCCACCTGCTGTTCGGCTTCGCCACCGAGGAAGAGCGCCAGGCGTTCCGGCAGCTGATCAAGGTCAACGGCGTGGGCGCGCGCACGGCCTTGGCGGTGCTTTCGGGACTGTCGGTGCAGGACCTCTCGCAGGTGATCGCGGCCCAGGACGGCTCGCGCCTCATGCGGATTCCGGGTGTGGGCAAGAAGACCGCCGAGCGTCTGCTGCTCGAACTGAAGGACAAGCTGCACGTCCCGGGCCAGGCCGTGCCCGACCCCGCATCGCGGCACGACGACGCGTTAAACGCCCTGCTCGCGCTCGGTTACAGCGAAAAGGAAGCAGCCCGCGCGCTGTCTGCATTGCCGCCGGGGCTGAGTACCTCCGAAGCCATCCGCCACGCTCTGAAACTCCTGTCGAGAGTCGTGTGATGAACCAGAGCCTGTTGCCGTGGCCGGGGATCCTCGGCCTCCTCATGCTCTGCGCGGCAGCGGGCGTGCCGGCGGCTGAAGAGGATGCCGCCACGGCCAAGGCCGATGCCGTCTCGCGCATTATCGAAAGCCATGACCCCACGCTGTCGGTGAGAATCGGGCGGGTCTATGTCAAGCAGGCTGCACTGCGGGCGGCGCGCGAACTGCTGGTCGAGCGCGGGCGCGCGTCGGGCGTCGGTGCCGAGTGGAAACTCGATCATCCGACGTGGGTGGCGGCGGAACGCGAACTGATGGAAGGGATCGATGCACTGATCGAACGCAAGGTGTCGCACCCGGCATGGGTCAAGCAAGCCTGGTCCGAGTCGGTCATGCGCATCGTCAGCGGCGAGGAAGCGGACGAGATCGCGGTGCACTTCGCCAGCGAAGGCGGAGAGCTGCAGCGGCGCGTGATCGAATGGTTTGTCGGCGAGCTGACCCTGCAGACCTACACGTTCACCGAGCGGCTGCGCTACGGCGTGCCGGGGTCGGAGGCGGAGATGCGCGACCTGCAGCAGGCAACCTACGAGCGTGCCATGCTCGACCGCATCTACGATCTCAGCGAGTATCCGGGCGCCCTGCGCTTTGCCAGCCGCGACCCGGGCGTGAAGTACTTCAAGATGATGGTCACGCAGGGCGTGCATGCCCTGCACGTGCATCTGGAAACGGTGGCCGAGGAAGCGCGACGGCTTATCCGGTCACGGGCCGATCGCGCCGATGCGCACATCGCCCGCGCGCTCGGCGCGGCCCGGCGCAGCTAAGAGCGCCACCGATTTGCCGTCAGAGGGAGGAACGTCGATGTCGATTCGTTGCCGGCTGGGAGTGTGCGCGCTGCTCGTGGCGTTCGCAGCGCCGGTTTCCGCGCAGGAGGCCGCCCAAGAGGACGAGACTCAACGCTATCGGGGCGAGGCGATCGATCGCTTGATCGACAGCCACGATTTCACCCTGATCGCCGGCGCGGGGCGACTGTTCCTGAAGCAGTCGGCGATCAAGGCGGCAGACCGGCTAATAGGTCAATGGGGACGCGAGGCGGGGCTCGGGATGGACTGGGATTCCCGGCAACCCGCCTGGCAGCAGGCGCGCGGCGTGCTGCTCGAGCGCGCCGAGCGGCTGCTCCTGCGCCGATTCGACAGCCAGATATGGGTACGCGACGCATGGTCGGCGTACCTCGGCGCGGCGTTCTCGGGGGAGGAGGCGGACCACATCGCAGACCATTTCGCCACCGAGGGCGGGCGCGAGCAGCGCCGGCTGATGGACTGGTTTCTCGGCGAATTCGTTCTCTTCAACTATACCTTCACCGAGCGCATCCAATACGACATGCCGGGGGCGCAGGAAGAACTGCGCCGCCTGCAGCGTGCCGCGCAGGAACGGCTGCCGCGGGAGGACGTGCATTTCACCACGCGCTTCGAGGACACCCTTGCCTTCATCGGCCGCGATCCGGGGTTGAAATACTGGAAGATGCTCGCCATCCCGCTGCTGGGCGAGATCTTGCGCCGCATCGATTCCATGGCGCGCGAGATCGAGACCGAAATGCAGAGCGGCCGCAGCGAGGTGCAACCCTTGATCGACGGCTTCGCCGCCGCTTCGTGATCCGGCGTGCGCGCAGCGCGCACCGATGTCGCTCCGGGACGACAGGAAAATCAGGCCTCTAGGTACTTGGTGCGCGAGTCCCGTAGGTATAATGCCGCGGGTGTCGATGCGCCTTGGGGACGGAAAGAACATGAACGTTGCGCATGGGTGGGCGCTATGCCTTGCCGGCTCGATGGCAATGGCAGCGGGATCGCCGGGGGTCGCGCAAACCGAGCCGACGCACAAGATGGAAGCGCTGATCGCAATGCACGATCTGAGGACCTCCGTCTCCATCGGGCGCTATTATCTGAAGCAGGAAGCGCTGCTTGCCGTGCGCGAGCGTCTGGTGCGACTGGGCGCGGAGCACGGGCTGGGAGCCGGCTGGAATTCCGCCAGCCCGTACTGGCGGCAGGCCGAAGAGGCGGTGCTGGAACAGGTCATGTCGCGCATCGATGCGGAATTCGACAGCCTGCAGTGGCTGAAACCCCTCTGGATGGAGCTGACGCGCAGCGAGTTCAGCGACGAGGAGATCGACGCCTTGCTGGCGCATTTCCGCTCCGAGGTCGGGCGCAAACAGGTGCGCATCGTCGATCACACGGTTTCCACCCACGTCATGATGCGGTTGTCCTTTGCGGGCAGACTGAAGGAGGTCCCCGGCGCCGACGAAGAGCGCAGCCGCATGCAGCAGCTCTGGAATGACGAGGATCGCGAGATGCGCTTCTCGATCGAGGGCGCAGCCAACGCTGAAGGCCAGCGCTTCGCCCTTTCGCCGCTCGGCAAGAAATACTTGGTCACGGCCGTGCTCAAGCTCACCGGCCTGCTGAGCCGGCGCATCGAGGACCTGGCCGCGGCGGTCCCCGGCGAGGTGGACGCCGGCATCGGGCGTGTGCAGCCCCTGGTGGAAGAGTTCAAGCATGCGCGCGGCTGACGCTCGCCACGCTCGGCGCAGCCGCGCGCGCGGCGCCCCATGATCGAGACCGACCGGCTGATCGCCACGGCGCCGATTTCGCCTCAGGAAGAGGCATTTGAGCGGGCCCTGCGTCCGCGACACCTCGACGAGTATGTCGGGCAGGAGAAGATCCGGTCACAACTGGCCATCTTCATCACCGCGGCGCGCAAGCGCGCCGAAGCGCTCGACCACGTGCTGCTGTTCGGCCCGCCCGGGCTGGGAAAGACCACGCTGGCACACATCATCGCGCGCGAAATGGGCGTGAACCTGCGGCAAACCTCGGGGCCCGTCCTGGAGCGTCCGGGCGATCTGGCGGCGCTGCTGACGAACCTCGAACCCAACGACGTGCTCTTCATAGACGAGATCCATCGCCTGTCGCCGGTGGTTGAGGAAATTCTGTATCCGGCGCTGGAGGACTATCAGATCGACATCATGATCGGCGAAGGTCCGGCCGCGCGTTCCGTCAAGCTGGATCTGCCGCCCTTCACCCTGATCGGCGCTACCACCCGTGCGGGCATGCTGACCAATCCGTTGCGCGACCGCTTCGGGATCGTGTCCCGGCTGGAGTTCTACAACGCCGCCGAGCTGCAGCGGATCGTCGAGCGTTCGGCGCGCCTGCTCGAAATCCAGACTACGCCCGACGGGGCGCTGGAGATCGCTTCGCGCTCACGCGGCACGCCGCGCATCGCCAACCGGCTGCTGCGCCGCGTGCGCGACTATGCGCAAGTCAAGGCGGGCGGAGTGGTCGATCGCGCTACGGCCGACGCGGGCCTGTCGATGCTCGACGTGGATGCCTGCGGCCTGGACGTCATGGACCGCAAGCTGCTGCTGGCGGTGATGGACAAGTTCGGGGGCGGTCCGGTCGGCATCGACAGCTTGGCCGCAGCCATCGGTGAAGAGCGCGATACGATCGAAGACGTGCTCGAGCCGTTTCTCATTCAGCAAGGCTATCTGCAGCGCACGCCACGCGGGCGCGTCGCCACGGTCAGCGCGTACCGGCATCTGGGGCTGGCGCCCGCGGCGCCGGTACCGCAGGGCAGCGGCGACTTGTGGCGGGGGAACTAGCGATCGCCTTCTCGGTTTCAGTTCGGGTGTACTTTCGGGACACCGATGCGGGCGCAGTGGTGTATCACGGAACCTATCTGGATTACCTGGAACGGGCACGCACCGAATGGCTGCGCAGCCTCGGATTCGACCAGCGCGCGCTCATGCACGAGCACGGTGTCGTGTTCATCGTGCGCGCGCTGCAAGTCGACTATCTCCGTCCGGCCGTCCTGGAGGACGTGTTGCAGGTGAGTGCGGCGCTGCGGGACCTGGGACGGGTGCAGCTCACCCTGGATCAGCAGGTGCGGCGCGGGACGGAACCGCTGGTGCGCGCGTCGGTCAATCTCGCGTGCGTCAGCGCAGGTCAGTTGCGCCCGATGCCGATCCCGCCCCCTTTGCGCGCCGCCTTGTCCGCGGCCGGCGGCGCCGGCGAGCATAGCCGGTTCGCGGCTCGGGAGAGGCACTAGGTGGCCCGTCGGCTCGAACGTCTGTCAACAGGGCCGGCGCTCGCCGTGTTCGTGTTGCGGCTTCGCAGCCGACCCGGCATGCGGGTCGGTCTCCAGTTTCTTAGAGAGGTGTCATGAACCTCAGCCAGGATCTTTCGCTATTGTCCCTCGTGGCCAATGCCAGCGTGCTGGTTCAGCTGGTCATGGCGGTGCTACTGGTGCTGTCGGTGGCTTCGTGGTGGTTCATCTTCCGCAAGATGTTCGTCGTACGTCAGGCGGTCCGGCGTACCGACGATTTCGAGCGCAGCTTCTGGTCCGGCGCCGACTTGGGCACGCTCTATCAGGCCGCGACCAGCGCACGCGCCAGCTCGGGCAGCCTGGAGCGCGTCTTCGAATCCGGTTTCCGCGAGTTCGTCAAGCTGCGCAAACAGCCCGGCATCAGTCTCGCCGTATTGATGGACGGGACGCGGCGCGCGATGCGGGCGACCTACCAGCGGGAGATGGACCACCTGGAGTCGCACCTGTCGTTCCTCGCCACAGTCGGCTCGGTGAGCCCGTACATCGGCCTGTTTGGCACCGTGTGGGGCATCATGAACGCGTTCCGCGGACTGGCCAATGTCGGCCAAGCCACGCTGGCGCATGTCGCGCCGGGCATCGCCGAGGCGCTCGTGGCCACCGCAATGGGACTGTTCGCCGCGATCCCGGCGGTGGTGGCGTTCAACCATTACGTGCGGCACATCGAGCGGCTGTCGACCCGCTTCGAGAGCTTCATGGAAGAGTTTTCCAACATCCTGCAGCGCCAGGCCAACGCTGCGGTGCTGGCGCAGACTCAGAACATGCCGATGATGCAGGGGGTAGCCTGACCATGCTGCGCCGCCATCGCCGGTTGATGAACCAGATCAACGTCGTGCCCTATATCGATGTCATGCTGGTTCTGCTGGTCATCTTCATGGTTACCGCGCCCCTGCTCAATCCTGGAGTCATCGAGCTGCCCACGATCGGCAAGGCTTCCAATCCGCCCGTGCAACCCATGGAGGTCATCGTGCGTGCGAGCGGTGCGCTCTCGGTCGTGGACCGCGCCGTGTCCGCAGTGGAGCGCCCGGTCGCCCGCGAGGAGCTGGTGCAGATCGTCAGGACGAAACAGAAGAACCGGCCCGATCAGGCGGTGGTGATCTCCGCCGACCGGAACGTGAGATACGAAGCTGTACTGCAGGTCATGGATCTGCTGCAGCAGAACCAGGTGAAGAGGGTGGGATTGCTGGCGAATCCCAGGAGCTGATGCGACGTGCGGGTTCAGAACCTGGACGTGTGGCTTCCGGTGTCCTCGCACTGGCGGTGCACGTGATCTTCTTCGCGCTGCTAGTATTCGGAATCAGCTGGCAGAAGAAGGTCACCTTGCCGGTCGTCGCCGACCTTTGGGAGGAACTGCCCGAACCGCGCCCGGAGCCCGCGCCGGCGAAGAGCGAGCCCAAGCCAGCGCCCCCTGAACCGAAACCGAAGGTTGCGCCTGCGCCGCCGAAGGTGGAGACCCCGCCCAAGCCCACGCCCGCGGACATCGAACTGAAGGAGAAACAGCGCAAGCAGCACGAGGAGGAGGCAAGGCGGCTGGCGGAGCAGAAGCGGGTCGAGTCCGAAAGGCGCCGCCTCGAGGAAGAAGAGCAGAAGCGCACCGAGGCGCAGCGGCTCAGGCAGGAGGAGGAAGCGCGCAAGCGCGCGGAAGCGATCCGCCTGGCTGAGGAGCTGCGCGAGGAAGAAGAGGCGGCGCGCAGAGAGCAGTTCCGGCGTGAGGAGGAGGCGAAACGGCGCCAGGAAGAGGAGCGGCAGCGCATGGCCGCCCTGGAGGAGCAGCGCCGCCGGGAGGAAGCCGCGCGCCGGCAACGGGAAGCGGAGGAGGCGCGGCAGAAGGCGGAGGCCGACGCTCGGGCGGCGCGCGACCGCGAGGTTGCCGACTATGTTGCCCGCATCCGCGCCAAGATCCAGGGCCGAGTCGTCATTCCGCCCAACCTGCAGGGCAACCCGCAGGCGGTCTATGAGGTCGTGCTGCTTCCCGGGGGGGACGTGCTGCACGCGGTATTGAAGCGCTCCAGCGGCTCGCCGGCCTACGACGCCGCGGTGGAGCGCGCGATCCTGGCGGCGCAACCGCTGCCGGTGCCAAGCGACCCCAACCTGTTCCAGAGCAGCTTCCGGGTACTGGAGCTGAAGTTCAAACCCAGAGAGTAAGCGAGGATGACAAGACTGCTGGCCCACATCGTACTGTCCGCGACCGCTGCACTGATTTTCAACGGCGCTGCGCGCGCCCAATTGACGATCGAAATCATCGGCGGAGGCGCGCAGCAGATCCCGATCACCGTGCTGCCCTTCGGCGGGGAGGATCGCTTCACCCAGCGTGTGAGCCAGGTCGTCTCCGCGGATCTCGCGCGCAGCGGCATGTTCCGGCTGGGCAGCCACGGCAGCGTGCGCCCGTTCCCGACCGAAGCCCCGGAGGTCGATTACCGCTACTGGAAGAACGAAGGCACGCAGACGCTGGTGATCGGGCGGGTCATCGAGCGCGCCGACGGCAAGCTCGAGGTCCGGTTCCGCATGCTCGACATCGCCAAGCAGTCGCAGGTGCTCGGCTATTCCTTCACCGTAGCCGTGCCTCAGCTGCGGCTCACGGCGCACAAGATCGCCGACCTGATCTACGAGAAACTGACCGGCGACATTGGCGTGTTCGCGACCAAGATCTGTTACGTGGTCAAGAGCGGAGAGTTGTTCGAGCTGCAGGTGGCCGATGCCGACGGCTTCAGCCCGCAGGTGGTTCACCGCTACAAGGAGCCGATCATCTCCCCCCAGTGGTCACCGGACGGATCGCGCATCGCCTACGTTTCCTTCGAGCAGAAAAAACCCATCGTGTATGTGCTCAACGTCTTCGACGGCACGCGCAAGGTGGTGGCCAACTTCGAAGGCTCCAATTCCGCGCCGGCTTGGTCACCGGACGGCAGGCGCCTCGCCGTGACGCTGACCAAAGACGGGACCTCGCAGATCTACCTGATGCACGCGGATGGCAGCGGCCTCGAGCGGCTGACCTTCAGCAACTCGATCGACACCGAGCCGAACTTCTCGCCGGACGGACGCTATCTGCTCTTCACTTCGGATCGCGCCGGCAGCCCGCAGATCTACCGCATGCGGGTGGACGGTAGTGGGGAACCCGAACGCATGACCTACGAGGGCTCCTACAACGTGACGCCGCGGCACAGTCCCGACGGCAAGTCCTTCGTGTTCATTCATCGCAGCGAAGGCCGGTTCAACGTCGCGGTGCAGGATCTGGCAACGCGGCAGGTGCAGGTGCTGACTTCCGGAAACCTCGATCAATCGCCGACCTTTGCACCCAACGGCAAGATGATCCTCTATGCATCCGAGATAAGGGGGCGTGGTATATTAGCCGCCGTCTCAAGCGATGGTCGGATCAAGCAACGTATCACCGCGCAGGCCGGCGACATTCGCGAGCCGGCGTGGGGACCGCTTCTGGACAATCGCCGAAAGGAGTCTGAACGATGAGACAAGCAGTCGTTTGCCTCTTCCTGCTTTTCTTGCTCGTTGCCTGCGCGAGCCAAGGACAACGGGGCGCCGAGATCGAGCAGCGCGATCTGTACGAGCAGGGCCAGGCGCCAACCGCGCAGACGGAGGCCGACAAGCAGGCGCAGATCCTGCGCGAGCAGGAAGAGCTGAAGCGCCAGCTCGAGGAACAGCAGCGTCGCCAGCAAGCCGCCACGGAAGAACCGGTCATCCGTCCGATCACTGGTAGCACCGTGGGCGGCGCGCAGTTGGGCGCCGATCCATGGACCAAGCTGAAAGAGCCCGGCAGCCCGCTGAGCCAGCGGTCCATCTATTACGATTTCGACCGCTACGACATCAAGGAAGAGTACGTCCCGATCGTGGAAGCGCACGCCAAGTTCCTCATGGAGTATCCAAATCTGAAGATCGTCGTGCAGGGCAATTGCGACGAGCGCGGCAGCCGGGAGTACAACTTGGCGCTGGGGCAGCGGCGGGCCGACAGCGTCAAGCGCGCAATGGCGCTGCTGGGAGTCGCCGAAAAGCAGATCGAAACCGTGAGCTTCGGTGCGGAGAAGCCGGTGGCCCTCGGTCAGGACGAGGAGAGCTGGGCGAAAAACCGGCGCAGCGACATCGTTTATCTGAACGAGCCGCAGTAGTCACCGATATTGCTGCGCGGCGCGGTTGACCGGCTCACCCGCGCGAGCCGCAGGGAGGCCACGAGATGAGTCAGCGTGCGTTGTTCGTTCATCCATCTCTTCACGTCATCAAGGGGCAGCGCTGGCTGCCCCTTGCTGTTTTGACGCTGTGCGCCGGCGCCGCTCACGCGGCGATAGACCCGGAGGCGCCTGTGCAGCTGTCACGCCAGCAGAGCCAGCTTGCGCAATTGCAGGCCCAGGCGCGCGCGATGGAAAGCTGGCGCTTGTCGCTGCGGCAGCAATCCGTGGTCCTGCAGACCCGCTACGACAGCCTGCACGAGGTGCAACGTGAATTGGACAACCGCTTCATGGCGTTGCGCGACCGCCGCGACAGTCTCGACTCGAAATGGAAGACGTTTCGCGCGAGCCATCAGCAGCTCGCCTTCCGCGTTGCGGACGTGCTCGCCCAGGCCCAGACGCTGAGCGAAGGCGAGCAGCCGCGTATCTGGCTCGCGCAAGCGGAAAGCCAGACCGGCGGACGCGGCATGATCCAGCTGCTCAACCAGGTGGAGACTCTCAACGCGGAGTTGAACAAGCTGCGCGGCAAGGTCGAGGAACTCGGTCACGGTATTGCCAGTGCCGAGAAGCGCCAGCGCGACATGTACCTGGACCTGGATACCCGCATGCGGCGCCTGGAGCAGGCAATGGCCGCCAATCTGAAAAGGGAGCAGGAGGCCATCGGTGCGCTCGAGGAGCGCCTGCGCAAGCTCGAGCAGTCACAACAGTCCGCAATACCGCCTCCCGTCAATACCGCGGCGGGGAGCGATGCTCCGGCACCTGCGGTAGTGTCCGCGTCGAATCCCGCGCCGGCTGCTTCCGAAGGCGCACAGCGCGCCTACGAGACGGCACTGAGCAGTTACCGCACTGGAGATTACCAGGGTGCGATCAACGGTTTCGTCGGTTTTCTCCAGCAGTATCCGCAGCACCCGCTAGCGGCCAACGCGCAGTACTGGATCGGGGATGCGTATTTCCAGTTGCGCGACTACAAAGCTGCGCTCGAGGCGCAGCGCCGGCTGATTGCCGCCTATCCCGACAGCCCGAAGGTGCCTGATGCGATGCTCAACATGGGCAGCGCTGAGCTCGGGTTGGGGGACTTGGCTGCCGCGCGCAAGTCGTGGGAGGAATTGGTAGCGAAGCATCCCAGCAGCGAGGCAGCAGACAAAGCGCGGCAGCGGCTCGCCCGCTTGCGCTGAGCGGCTGCGCCGGGTGCGCGCCACTGCGTCGAAACAGAGAACAGATTGGTTGACCGTGTCCGAGACCGGCCGCTAAAATGCGCCCCTTTTTTGGGCGGTTAGCTCAGCCGGTAGAGCAGCGGACTTTTAATCCGTTGGTCCGGGGTTCGAATCCCCGACCGCCTACCACGTCGCGACGAGCGGCGCAGGGCCAGCAGCGAGCTGGCCCTTCGTTTTTTTCGAGGCGAGGCTGCTGCGATGCTACGCAGGCATTCCGCGCCGCGCGCGCGCGGCGCGGCGCGCGCCTTCCAGCAGACGCTCGCCTTCGAGCCGGCGCGCTTCGTTCGCCACCGCGACGCGGAAGGCGTACGGCACGATATCGAACGACGGGTCGAGCACTACCAGACGCTGCACCTCGTTCGCGCTCATGCCGCGGGCGAGCAGTTCGCGCGCGAACGCGCGTTCGGGCGGGTTTGCCACCGCGTCGCGCATCCTGCGCGCGAGTATTCGCTTGAGTTTGTCGTTCATGATCATGGCGGCCTCCTTTGTGATTCCGTGTGCCTCGCGGAACACCATCGCTTCGCAAGGCCCGGCTGCGCGCGTCGTGCAGCGTCGCTTCGAGCGGCGGAAGGTGCGTGACCGGAAACAAAGAATCTGGAGAACGGCTCGGTCGAGCATCCCGCCGCGGCCCGGCGGGACGACCGTCGGACATCAGGCGCCGCTGCGGCGGGCTAACCGCCCGGGACTCGGGTGCTTCGGCCGCGCCAGCATCGGGTGCACGCGCCTTGCCCACCCAGGCAGAGCGCCGGGCGCGCAGGGGGTGCGTGCGCAGAAGAACTCGATGGGTGTCATGGCTTGCTCGAAGCTGTCTAGTGAATGTATGGGCAGCGCGCGCTTTGTCAAGAAAGCGCCGCGAAAGTTCACGCCGCCCGGCCTGCCGCGGACGTTTGCTAGAATGCCGCGCTGCGGGCCGTTAGCTCAGCTGGTAGAGCAGTGGACTCTTAATCCAACGGTCGGGGGTTCAAATCCCTCACGGCCCACCACATCAAAAGCGCGGCATTCACCGCCCCTTTGTGCTCTTGCGGGGCCTGTCCTGGCGGGCCGGCGCACGTATAATCTCGCCCCTTCGTTCACGCCCGCTGCGAGGAGCGTCTCATGCGTCTTTGCACGATCGTCCGGGAGCACGGTGCAGAGGCCGCCGTGGTCACGCGCACCGGAATCGTCCCGGTGTCCGCCATCAACCGTCACTTGGGCAAGGCGTGGGCAGAAGACCTGTACGACCTGATCGGTCGCGGCCTCTCGCCGCAACTGCAGCGCGACGCGGAAGCCGTGCCGGTGAAGCTTGATCCGCGGTCGGTGCGCTTTGGCCCCCTGTACCGGCACCCGCGCAAGATCCTCGGCATCGGCCTGAACTACCGCGACCACGCCGCCGACTTGAACGCGCCCTTTCCAACCGAGCCGGCGTCGTTCATGAAGTGCGACAACACCATCATCGGCCCGGAAGAAACGGTCGAGTTGCCGCCCGAGTCCGAGCGCGTGACCGCGGAAGCCGAACTCGGCGTGATCATCGGCCGCACCTGTCGCTTTGTCTCGGAACGCGAAGCAGCGCACTGCATCGCCGGCTATTGCCTGATCCTGGATATGACCGCGGAGGACATCCTGCAAAGAAATCCGCGCTTTCTGACCCGCTCGAAGAACTTCGACACCTTCTTTTCCTTCGGTCCGGAATTGATCACGCCGGAGGAAGTGCCGGACGTCCTGAACGTGAAGGTCGGCACTTACAGGAACGGCAAGCTGCACCGCGAAAACGTCGTGGCCAATATGGCGTTCCCGCCTTACCAGCTGCTGTCTTTTCACTCGCACGTCGCAACCCTGTACCCCGGCGACATCATCAGCACTGGAACACCCGGTGCCGTGGTCATCGAGGACGGAGATGTCGCCGAATGCCGCATCGAAGGCCTGGGTGTGCTGCGCAATCCGGTACGCCGGCGTGTGCGCTAGACCTAGCGCCGGTCAACCGCGCGGCAAGGCGATCCGTTGTACGCGTGGCGCCAAATGCCCGCGCAGCCGTGGGTCCACCCAACCAGAACGCTTGGACAGGAGGAGGCGAAAATGAAACGCAGTTGTTCACGCATGCTCGCGC
>DATMAN010000048.1 GCA_035560005.1 Burkholderiales bacterium
TCGATCGTGCGGCCCTGCGAGTTCACGCCGGGCAGCTCCTCCACGAAGCCGACATAGCCGTCGTTGACCCTCAGGAACACGGCGGTCAGTGAGATTCGTGGCTGCTCCATTCGCGCCTCCCATTGAGTCGAGGAAAGAATGCCGGCACGCGTTCCCGGTACCGGCGGTAGTCGTCGCCGAACTGCTCCACCATGTCGGCCTCCTCCCGCTTGGCGAGGTGCGCGTACATGAAGACCAGGATCGGGAACATCACGAGCGTGACCAGCGTCGGCCATTGCAGCAGGAAGCCGAACATGATCAGGACGAAGCCGATGTACTGCGGATGGCGCACGCGCGCATAGGCACCCGTGGTCGCCAGCCGCCCGTTGCGCTGCGCCTCGTAGAGCACCTTCCACGCCGAGGCGAGCAGCCAGAAGCCGGCGACGATAAAGACGCTGCTCAGGAGATGGAACGGCCCGAAATGGGGGTTTGCCTTCCAGCCCAGGAGCATCTCGAGGAGGTGGCCCGCATCGTGCGACAGCCAGTCGACGCCGGGGAAGCGGCTCGAGAGCCAGCCGGAGAACAGATAGATGGTCAGGGGAAAGCCGTACATCTCCGTGAACAGCGCAACGAGGAACGCCGAGAAGGCGCCGAACGATCGCCAGTCGCGCCGGCTCCTGGGCTGGTAGAAGCTGAACGCGAAGATGATGAATACCAGCGAGTTGATGATCACCAGCGACCACAGCCCGTAGGCCTGCATCTGGCTGGAGTCGCTCATCGGCCGCCCCCTTCCTTGTCGTCTTTACCGTGGCCCCCGTGCCCGCCGTGTCCGTGGAAGAGATGCAGCAGCGGGCAGGCGAGAAGCAGCGCGAACGGCAGATACTGGATCGTGTGTGCCCAGTGCTCGGTGACGAGGAAGTAGCCCGCGATGAGGAGGAAACCCCCGAAGACCCAGCGGCCATAGCCGCTCCCTCCTCGCGAGGATTGGTTGTGTTGCGAGTGATCAGCCATGTTGGCCTCTTTGGAAAGGATCAAGGGACTCGGAAACGCGGCGCGGCGCCGGTTGCTTCCAGGTGAAGTGCTCATAGATGCCTGCCCAGTACGTGCCGAACGAGAAGCCGAACGCGAGCTCCTCGAGCGGGATGCCGAAAACCAACACCCCGGACAGCGCAGGCAGGTTCCAGACCTGCTGTATGTAGCCGGGCGCGAAGACGACCAGCATCACCATGAAGACCGCATAGAGGCCGAGGAAGAGCAGGCCGCCAACCACCGTCCTGCGTCCGAGGTCCGGACGGCACAGGACGTTGGCGACGGCGCCGAGCGCGAGCGCCGCGATGCCGGCGTAGATCGGATTCCAGGGCAGGACGTAGAGAAGCGGAAAAGCGAGGTAGGGAATCGTCAGCGCCAGAGCATGCAGGCGATGGCGCGCGAGGTCGCGCTCGGCGGGGGCGGGAGTCCGTGCCTCTCGGCGCGAGAAGGCTTCGTAGAGAACCGAGGCGATGCCGCCGATCGCGAAGCAGAAGACGAGGCTTTCGAGGTCGAGGCCGGTGCGCTGCGCCAGGTCAAAGACGGTGGGCGGGTTCCAGTAGCGCGGCACGAAGATCGGCTCGGTGAGCCCGAGGAGGCTGGTCGCGGCGCTCACGCGAAGCATGCGGCGCCTCAGCCCTGGCGACATGGCATAAAGGACCGCCCACGGCACGAGAAAAGCAGCCGCCCAGAAGAGCCAGACGTAGCGGTATTCCGGCATCACAGCCTCACCCGCCGCAAGCGCAGCGCGTTGGTGACCACCGAGACCGAACTCAGCGCCATCGCCGCACCGGCGAAGATCGGCGAGAGCAGCACGCCGAAGAAGGGATAGAGCACGCCCGCGGCGATCGGCACGCCGAGCGCGTTATAGACGAAGGCGAAGAAGAGGTTCTGCTTCACGTTGCGCATGGTGGCGTGCGAGAGGCGGATCGCCTTGGCGATGCCGCGCAGGTCGCCCTTCACCAGCGTGACGCTGCCGCTCTCAATCGCCACGTCGGTGCCCGTGCCCATGGCGATGCCGACGTTCGCCTGCGCGAGGGCCGGCGCGTCGTTGATGCCGTCGCCGGCCATGGCGACCGCGCGACCGGCCGCCTGCAGCGCCTTGATCTTCTCGACCTTCTGCTCGGGAAGCACCTCGCCGATGACCTCATCGATGCCGAGCTGGCGGCCGACCGCCTCGGCAGTCTTGCGCGAGTCGCCGGAGAGCATGACGATGGCGACGCCCTGGTCCTTGAGCATCTTCACCGCCTCTGCGGTGGTGTCCTTGATCGGATCGGCGACGGCGATCACCGCCGCGACGCGCCCGTCGATCGCCGCGAACATCGCGGTCTTGCCCGCTGCGCGCAGGGTTTCCGCCTTCGCGGCGAGCGCCGCCGACACGCCGCCGAAGCTTTCCATGAAGCGGCGGTTGCCGACGGAGACGCGCCGGCCGTCGACGGTTCCTTGCACGCCCTGCCCTGTAACCGAGTCGAAGTTGTCGACCGGCCCGAGCGCGACGCCCCGCGCTTCGGCGCCCTTGACGATCGCCTGCGCGAGCGGGTGCTCGCTCGCCCGCTCCAGGCTGGCGATGGCGCGCAGCGCATCGTTGTCCGCAATTCCTTCCGTCGCGAGATCCGTCAGCTCGGGCCGTCCCAGGGTCAGCGTGCCGGTCTTGTCGACGACCAGCGTATTCACGTCGCGCAGTTTTTCCACCGCCTCGGCGTTGCGGAAGAGGATGCCGTTGAGCGCCCCCTGCCCCATCGCCACGGTGATCGAAATCGGCGTGGCGAGGCCGACCGCGCACGGGCAGGCGATGATCAGCACCGCCACCGCGTTGACTACGGCGTAGACGATCGCCGGCTGCGGGCCGAAGAAGCCCCAGATGATGGCGGTGACGATCGCGATGACGACCACCGTTTGCACGAAGTAGGCGGCGACGAGGTCGGCCAGGCGCTGCACCGGCGCGCGCGTGCGCTGCGCCTGGGCCACCATGTGCACGATCTGCGCGAGCAGCGTCTCGGCGCCGATCTTCTCGGCGCACACGACGAGCGTGCCCTTGCCGTTGATGGTGGCGCCCGTGACGCGGTCTCCGGGCTTCTTGGGCACGGGGACCGGCTCGCCGGTGATCATGGACTCGTCGACGTTCGACGAGCCTTCGAGGCAGACGCCGTCGATGGGCACCTTCTCGCCCGGGCGCACGCGCAGCTTGTCGCCCACCTTTACCTCGGCAAGCGGCACCTCGCGTTCGGTGCCGTCGGGATTTATGCGCAGCGCGGTGTTCGGCGCGAGCGCGAGGAGCTGCTTGATCGCCTGGCTCGTCTGTCCGAGCGCGCGCAGCTGCATCACCTCGCCGAGCAGCACGAGCGTGACGATGACCGCTGCCGCCTCGAAGTACGCGCCGACCAGGCCGCCGTGGCTGCGAAACTCCTGAGGGAAGATCCCGGGCAGGAACACCGCGGCGATGCTGAAGAGGTAGGCGAGCGCGACGCCCAGCCCGATCAGCGTGTACATGTTCGGGCTGCGGTTTTTCAACGAGCGCCAGAACTTCTCGAAAAACGGCCACCCGCTCCACAACACGACCGGCGTGCCGAGGAGGAACTCCAGGTAGGCGCGGGTGTGCGGCGCCAGCCCGAAAGGCTGCTCGACGCCGAAGTAAGGTCCCATGGCGATGAACACGAGCGGCACGCTGAGCACGGCCCCGACCCAGAACCTCCGCGTCATGTCGCGCAGCTCTGCGTTCTCCTCCTCCGCCTGAGCGCCCGCCACCGGCACGAGCGCCATGCCGCACTTGGGGCAGCTGCCCGGTCGGTCGCTGCGAATCTCCGGGTGCATTGGGCAGGTGTACTCGGCCGCCACTGGCGCAGCAGGAACCATCGGCACCAGAGCCATGCCGCACTTCGGGCACGAGCCGGGACCGACCTGCACGACCTCAGGATGCATCGGGCAGGTGTACTTGGCGCTCGTCGGTGCCGCGACCGGCGCTGCGGCGTTGGCCGAGTCGGCGTACTTCGCCGGCTCGGCCTTGAACTTGGCGAGGCAATGCTTCGAGCAGAAGAGGTAGGTCTTTCCCTGGTAGTCGAAGCTGCCGGCCGCCTTTGCCGGATCGACGGTCATGCCGCAGACGGGGTCGGTCGTCATGTCCTGGTTCCTCAGAGTTTTCCTGACTTGAGCGCAATCACGGCCCACGCGACGCCGAGCGCGCCGGCGAAGACGAAACCGATGATGCCGAGCAGCGGCACGCCTTCGAGATGCGGCCCGGCATGCGAGCCGATGACGATCGCCGAGCCCACCACGATCGCGGCGATGATCAGCGCGAAGGCGAGCCGGTTGCTCGCATGCAGGAGATGCCGCTCGAGGCTGCCGCCGCTCTGGTGGCGGATGTCGAAGAGCGGCTCGCCGCGCTCCAGGCGCCCCAGCAGCCGGCGCAGCGCGAGCGGCGTTTCGCGCCCGACATGGCCGACCGCGCTCGCGAGGCGGTAGAGCTCCGCAACGTTGGAGAGGTCGGGCTGGGGGAGCAAGGCGTGCTTGAGGAGCCGCGGGCTGTAGGCGCGGAAGGCTTCCAGGGAGCTGAACGCCGGATCGAGGTCGCGCACCAGCGCCTCCAGCTCGGCGAAGGCGCGCACGAGAAGCGCGGTCTCGCGCAGCAGCCGGATGTGGTGCTCGCGGCCCAGGCGCACGAAGGCGTGCATGATGGCGCTGAAGGACTGCCTCCCCGCTCCTGATTCGCGGTAATACCGATCGAGCGCCGCGCCGAGATCGCGCGTGAACGCCGCGCGATCGAGCTCGCGCGTTGCGCCGCCCATGCCGAGATAGGCGCTCGCCACCCATCCCGCGTCCCGGGCCATCACCGCGAGGAAGAGCTCGCGCAGGCTCTCCTGCACGCGCGGCGGCAGCTCCCCGAGCGCGCCGAAGTCGTGGAAGCACAGTCGGCCGTCGGGCAGCGCGAACACATTGCCGGGGTGCGGATCGGCATGGAAGACCCCGTGCTCGAACACCTGCTTGAGGAAGAGCTGCATCAGCAGGCGCGCCGTTTCCACGTTTCTCTGCCGGTCGGCGGGGCCAGCGTCCAGGCGGTGACCGGGGCTGTGCTCCATGGTCAGCACGCGCTTCCCGGTCGCCTGCCAGAAGACTCTGGGCACGAAGACCGTGGGCTCGCCGCGGTTCAGCTCGGCGAAGCGCTCGGCGTTGCGGCCTTCCCGCTCGAAATCCAGCTCGCCGCGCAAGGTGTCCGCGAGCTCCTCCACCAGGTCTGGCAGATTGAACGCCCGGATCGTAGGAATCATGGTGCCGCCAAGGCGCGCAAGGCGGCGCAGCACCGAGATATCGGCCTCGACGGTGGCCGCTATTCCGGGCCGCTGCACCTTGACGATCACGGAGGTGCCGTCGTGGAGCGTCGCGCAGTGCACCTGCGCCATGGAAGCCGCTGCCATGGGCTCGTCGTCGAAGGTGGCGTAGAGCTGCTCGAGCGGCCTGCCAGAGTCTTCCTCGATGATCCGGCGCGCGGCCTGCGCCGGAAAGGAAGCCGCCTTCTCGTGCAGCTTGCCAAGCTCGGCGACGAGGTCCTCGGGGAAGAGGTCGGTGCGTCCAGCCATCATCTGGCCGAGCTTCACGAAGGTGGGGCCGAGCTCCTCCAGCGCTTCGCGGAAACGCACCGCGTCGCTCCTCGGTGCGCCCGCCTCGCCGGAATCGGCATGCCGCCCGAAGCCGAGACGTTCCGCGTACCGGCCCCAGCCCTTGGCGGCCGCGATCCTGGCGATGGCAGCGAAGCGCGCGAGCTCCGCCGGCGGCACGGGTGCCTCGAGCGGCGGTCGGGCGTTCATCGCCGGCCCTCCGGCGAGACACGGTGCTCGAAGTCCGCCGAAGCGACGTCCTGTACGCCGGGCCTTCGCGCTTCGAATCGCAGCTTGTAGATGCCCGGAGCGCCCAGCGAGAAAAAGCCGCCGAAGCTTGGCTGACCGGCAATCATCATCGGCTCGAGCCGCCTGGTCACCGCCGCGCCGCCGAGCAGCGAGACCGTGGCCGTTACCTCCGCCCGCGCGATGCGCTCGCCTTTCGCGGCATCGAAGAGCGCGACGACCACGTGACTCGCTCCTCTTGGGGCGGCGCCGCCGTGCATCTGGCGCTCGGGGTGCTTGTCCGGATGGGCAAGGACGACCTGCGCCGGCACCACTCCGTAGTGGAAGACGACCTCGCGCCCCGCCTCGCGAAGGGCATGAACAGGCTCGGCGACGACCCGGTTGGCCGCGAAGATCAGTAGAACCAGCAAGAACCAGAACCCAGACTTCATTGCGAATCCCTAAAGAAGGTGACCTGCAAACCGGCAAAGCGCGGCTGCAGGGACTTCTAGATCAGGATTCGCGCCGAGCGGGCGTGGTATGGCCGCGTGAGCGGAGGACGATCAGGCGGGATCGCGCGAGCCGGCCAGGCTATTCCGCGCCATTCCGGTGACCAGGCAATCGGCACAGGGCCGAGGACGGGCGGCTCGAAGCCGGACGGCAATGCGGCTGGCGAGACGGGATTCCCATCATTGAGCGTCGCGCAGCATCCCTGCTCATGAATGTCGCCCGGCAGCTCGTACGCATCGCAGATCGGGCTTGCCAGCGCCACCGTCACGGCAAGAAGCGCCAGCACGGCGAAGAAGCCCTTGGCAAGCCGCTGCAGCGTCAGGAACCCGGTTACTGTGCCCATCGCGACGTAGCTTCCGCTATTCTGGCATATGGGATTTGACTTAGATCAACCGACCGAGCTTGGTGCGGCGCACCGCGAAAAGGGTCAGGGTCGGAATCGCGAGCCATTGGAAAAGCGGCGCGAGGCCGATGCCGAAAAGCTGAGGCATGGCAGGGGCGTACTCCCAAGAGCCCCGCACCGAGACGTTCAACCATTCGCTGAAGGCGGTGTAGGCCATCCCCACCGCGACGGCGGCGGCAAGACCTGTGCCGGGCCGCTCGAGCGGCCACCCCCCGCTCCTGGCAACGAGCCCTGCCGCGAGATAGGTGGCCGCCGAGATGAGAAGGTCTCCCGCCGTGCAATGCCCCACGGCGAACGCAATCGTCGCAAGATCGCCCTCGCGATAAATCGTATAGAGCGGAAGCTGCGCGATCTCCCAGACGAGGTGCAGCACGGCGGAGAACCCGAGCCACCGCAGGAAGACCGAGAGCACCCGGGCCCTCAACGTTCGGCCAGCTCATCGAGAATCGGGCACTCCGGACGGTGATCGCCATGGCAATGGCGCATCAGGTGCTCCAGGGTGTGGATCATCGTCTTCAGCTCGGCAAGCTTGTGCTTCAGCTCGCCGACATGCTTTCCTGCGATCCGCTTCACGGCGGCGCTCGAGCGCGACTTGTTCTGCCACAGTCCAAGCAGCTCGCGGATGTCTTCCATCGAGAACCCGAGATCGCGCGAGCGCCGGATGAAGCGGAGCGTGTGCACGTCGCTGGCACTGTATATGCGGTAGTTGGCGAATGTTCGAGCCACGTTGGGCAGGAGCCCAATGGCTTCGTAGTGTCGGATCATCTTTATCGACACCCCGCTCTCTTTCGAAGCCCGCCCGATGTCCATCCACCCGCGCTCGATCGCGGCGGCGTGCTCCAGCGTTTCCATCTTTCCCATATCAGTCCTCCATGGGCCTCCAGCGCTTGAGCAGCAGGGTGTTCGCCACCACGCTTACGCTCGAGAGCGCCATCGCGGCGCCAGCGATTACCGGGGTCAGCACGCCAAGCGCCGCGAGCGGGATGCCGACCATGTTGTAGACGAAGGCCCAGAACAGGTTCTGGCGGATCTTCGCGTAAGTGCGGCGGGAGATATCGAGCGCTGCGGCCACGAGCCGGGGGTCGCTGCGCATGAGGGTGATCCCGGCCGCATGCATCGCCACGTCGGTGCCGCTGCCCATGGCGATACCCAGGTCGGCGGAAGCCAGCGCCGGCGCGTCGTTCACGCCATCGCCCACCATGGCCACCTTGCCCCCGTCCTTCCTGAGTGCTTCGACGGCTTCTGCCTTTTCTGCGGGCAGCACCTCGGCCCGCACATCGACGATGCCCATGCGCCGCGCTACGGCGTCGGCGGCGCGCCGATTGTCTCCCGTCAGCATGATGGCACGCACGCGCCGTTGCGCAAGCCGACGGACGGCTTCGCTCGCTTCCGGCCGCGGTTCGTCGCCGAATCCCATCAGCGCGAGAACAGCCGGCTTCCCGGTGAGATCGGCCAGCCACGACACGCTCTGCCCCGACCCCTCGAGTCGCGCCGCATGGTCCTCCAGAGCCGTCGTATCGGCCCCCAGCTCTCGCATCCAGCGGGTGGAGCCGATGGCGAGACGCCGACCTGCCGCGCTGCCTTCGATCCCGCGCCCGGGAACTGCCCGCACGTCCTGCACTTCGTTCAAAAGCAGCCCTGCGGCTGCGCCCGAGACTGCCTTGGCAAGCGGATGCTCGCTGCCCTCCTGCAGCGAGGCGGCGAGCGCGAGGGCCGTTCGCTCGTCCGTGCCCGTCGCTTTGAAAGTCGTGAGTACCGGCTTGCCGGCCGTCAACGTTCCGGTCTTGTCAAAAGCGACCGAAGTGACGGCGTGCGCGGTCTCCAAAGCCTCCGCATCCTTGATGAGGATTCCATGCCGAGCTGCGATCCCGGTGCCGGCCATGATGGCGGTGGGCGTCGCCAAGCCCAGCGCGCAAGGACAGGCGATCACGAGAACCGCCACGGCATTGAGAAGCGCCTGCTCCCAGTATCCCGTCGCAAAGCCCCAGCCGGCGAGCGTCGCCACTGCGATGACCAGCACCACGGGCACGAACACCGCGCTTACGCGATCCACGAGCTTCTGGATCGGCGCCTTCTTCGCCTGGGCGCTCTCCACGAGATCGATAATGCGGGCAAGCACGGATTGGGCGCCTACTGCGGTGACGGCCACTGCGATCAGGCCTTCGCCGTTCACCGCGCCACCGGTCACCTTGTCGCCCGGCCCTTTCGCGACCGGCAGAGATTCTCCAGTGAGCATCGATTCATCGGCGTGCGTGCGCCCTTCGAGAACCTCGCCGTCCACTGGAATGCGCTCGCCCGGGCGTACGACCACGATTTCGCCCGTGGCGACCCGCTCCACCGGGACCTCGACCTCCGCTCCCGCCCGCCGCACCCGCGCCGTTTCCGGGCGCAGCGCTTGCAGCGCGCGAATGGCCTCCGTCGTCTGGCGCTTTGCGCGCCCCTCCAGCCATTTGCCGAGCAGGACGAGCGTAATCACCGCTGCGCCCGCTTCGAAGTAGAGGTGCGGCATGCCGTGGCCCGCGTGCGCAATGAGCAGGTAGAGCGAAA
Organism: Burkholderiales bacterium; assembly: GCA_035560005.1. Taxonomy (NCBI): domain Bacteria; kingdom Pseudomonadati; phylum Pseudomonadota; class Betaproteobacteria; order Burkholderiales; species Burkholderiales bacterium. The sequence goes on from DATMAN010000048.1 coordinate 9,280, forward strand.
GGCCGTAAGCCGCGCTCGTCCCCAGCGCGACCAAGAGGTCCATGTTCCCCGTACGGGCACGCAGCGCCTTCCAGCCCGCCTTGTAGAAGCGCGCGCCAAGCCAGAACTGCACCGGCGTTGCGAGAACGAGCTGCAGCCATCCCGGCAACATCCAATCGAAGCCGAACGCACCGCCAGCCATCGGGGCCAGCAGCGGCACGGTGAGCGCCGCCGCGATGGCAACCGGCCACCAGCTCCTGTCCTTCGCCGGCTTGGGCGCCGCAACCAGGCGCGCGTCATAGCCAGCGTCCCGCACGGCGGCGACAAGCGACTCCGGCGAGGCGCCTTCGGCGAGGTTTACCGTGGCTGTCTCGGTCGCAAGGTTCACTTCGGCGCTACCCACGCCCGGGACACTGTTGAGCGCCTTTTCGACCCGTGCCACGCACGAGGCGCAGGTCATGCCTTCGATAGGCAGCTTGATGAGGTTGGCTGTTTTCATGGTGCGGCAAGCCTAAACCCTACCCTTATGGAAGGGTCAAGCGCTTGACCTTACCACCATGGGAAGGCGGATGCTTTTGCCATGCCCGGTTGGGCAGCCAAGGAGACGCCATGTATCAGTTCAACGTACCCGATATGGCGTGCGACCACTGCGTCAGCACGATTACCAAGGTGGTGAAGTCCGAGGACCCGAAGGCGAAGGTCGCGATCAACGTGGGGCAGCACCTGGTCAAGGTCGAGTCTGCGCTTTCCCAGGACGAGATCGCCCGGCAGATCGCCGAAGCGGGGTATACGCCAACTCCCGCCGGCGAGCTTGACTAGCCAGTGCAAACCACCGGGGCGTTGCAGTTAATTGCAAATCACGTCAACAGCTACAAGCCTCGATAATTGAGGATTATCGTTTCTTAGACATTCTCGACGGCCATATCTTGGGTCCTACGTGCCGTCCGCGACGACTCCAGGCTGCGCAATGCCGTTAGTCGTCGACTATTAGTCGCCCACTATTCACTCGGCGGCGTGTCGTTCACTTTCAAGTACGCCATCATGGTGGGCTGCGAGCTGATTAAGGCATTAATCTCATCGCATTGAGCCTCGAGTTGCTCAGGAAATGCAATCCAAAGGAGCGACAATACTGCAACGGCCGTCTCGAAGCACGCGAGAAGAGCTCGACGGGTTTCGAAACCATCGGAGGAATGCAAGAACGCTAGTGACATCTCAGTGCGCCTGTCGTCCACTTCATTCAGGCTGATATGCGGAAAGACAGCCCTCATGTTTGGATGAGCACCCAAGTCGATGGAAGCGCTGTATGCATAGTCGATGTGCAAAGCGAAATCCGCGTCGCATTCCTTTAGATTCGTGAGGCAATTTCCGTAGGAGAAAGCGGCTCTGCAGGCCCGCCGAGCTTCTTCGCTCTCGTGCCGACGAATCCATACATCGACGAGTTCCGGCTTCTTGACCATCAAGAGAGCGTAAAGAGCGCTTTCCACGCAGACACGCAAGCCTGGATAGACCGATGCGATATGCCCAGCAACAGCACCGCGTACAGCACCAAGCAGGCTTGCGTGACCCTGGAGCGCTAGGACGAGTGGGACGGGTGGGGCTGAAATCGGCTCCGTTTTGACGAGATTCCGGAAGACCCGATGCGCTCTCCCGATGAGATCGAGAGCTGATGACCACTGCAGGGTTGTCTCTTCCGCAATTCCGTCGGCGAGCTTCAAGAAATACCGAAGATCGTCCTCATCGCCGTCGAAGGAGGACATCGGCCGTCAGGTCTTCTCTTCAGGTTTCTTCGTCCAGAATTGTCGGTCGCGTTCCTCCAGCATCTTGCTATGCGAGGTGCTGGGCCCGGGCTGGGTCGCGAAGGCGCCCTTGTATGCATCACCCTGCTCACAGGAAAAAACGACGAACTGAGCAACCCGTAGTCCCGGATAAAGCACGAACGGGACCTCGCCGGTATTGACGAGTTCAAGGGTGATGCAACCGGCGAACCCAGGATGTACGGCGACCGCAGTAGCGACGATCAGACCCGCACGGCCCCAGGATGAGCGGGAGGTGACATATCCCGCCAGGTGCGCGGGCAACCTAAACCATTCCATAGTAGCCGCCAAGACGAGCTCGTTAGGATGGAGCACGAAAGTCTGGTGCAACTCCACATAATTTCGGTGCTCGTACCGCCGCCTTTGCTCCTCCTTAATCTGGCCTGGGTCGATCACCTGCAGGTTCCCGCGCCGCGTGGTAATGAATTCGTGACCGAGCCGAATGTCGATGGATCCGGGACCGACTTGATCCTCCACGAAGATGGGCGTGACCACGAGCCGCTGGCTAAGCTGGGGTTCATTCATCGCCTCAAGCAGCGCGTATTTACCGAGTATGCTCATTCGGCCTGATAACGCTCCTTTAGCAGGATTCCTTCAACCGCCCTCAAGGCAAGCTGATTGACCTTTTGCTGGTCCTTTAGCCCAAGCGGCTCGCCCTCTCTGGTTTTGCCGTTGATGATGTAGAACCAGCTTGCATTAAACGCGGAACCCCAGCTAGCAGGCTTCAGCGTCGCGAAGGTCCCAATTTCGTTTGGCGGCAGATCAAGTGAGATTCTTTCTACGAGCTCTGGAACTTCGCGCTTCATGAGTTCGCTTGTGTATAGGATCGCCTTGATTCTTTCCCTGGCGTATTTCTTCGCTTCGGAAAGTGAGCTCCGAATCCACTCATACGCAGCCGAGCGCGTCGGGTCCTTTTCTAGCGCTGTAACATCAGTACGCTCCTTCGTGAGTGAGCGCATGTGCTCCAGCCATTCAGTGACTGCCGGGAAGGCATTAATCTCGCCCGGTGCCTTGACCAGTTCGGTCATGGCGCTCATGTAGCCGTCGTCTTGCAGAACTTCCAAACTGAAGCGTAGGCGATATCGGCTGGGCGGGTAGTAGAAGGGCCCCTGTGGTGGCCGGTCGAGCTCCTGCTGTGAAAAGATCGTGAAAGATGCAAACAGAGCGCTCGGGCCGAAAAGGAGCAGGCCAACGTAGTCTGAGATCAACTCCTCTAGGCCACGTTGCCAGTAAGTTCGCAGCATCTCCCCTTGACGCTGAAGCTCCGTAACAAGCGCCACTTGATCGTTCTTGTGCTGCTGCCGGATAGCCTTGGCGATTGGCTCAAAGGCCCGGTTGAACTCATTGCCGAACTCTTTCTTTCTTGACGCTTCCTCCAAGAACCGGAAGGCAATGAGATGCCCGACTTCGTGCCCAAAAACGGGGTGCAGCAATGTCGAGTCCCGTTCGATGCGTGGGAAGGCGATTAGAAAAATGGGCTCCTTTAACTGGATTGCGGCGAGATCCTCCTTGGTAAAGAGATGCGTGACCGATCGGTAGATCTGAACCGTGAGATCGACGATCGTGTAGTTGTAAGTTGTTTGCGGCGCCGCGATGAGCTTGCACGGCCCGTCGTGGATGCGCCTGAAGATAAGCAGGTCCTCGAGTACCCTTACGAGTCCACGGGGGGTCTGTTCCGAGTGCGCATTGTCGAAAATGGATAGAAGCTTTTGGTACTCAAAAACAAGTTTGATGACGAGCCGGCAGGTCCGCTCATCCCCGCCGCTTAGTTTGCTTTCGACGAGGGTAAGAATCCGGCATAAATGTTCAATGACTTCCCCAGGCGTCGGCGCTGGGAAATCGCGGGCCTCGAGTTCTAGGAAACGCTCCCGCAGTCCTGCGATTAGAACCGACGCACGGGCCCGGTAATGCTCAGCGTTCATACCGAGCGAGCATACCGGGTTCGCTGATTTAACGCGAAAAAGCCTCTATCCCCTCACCGCGTACCCCGGGCCCTAACACCGGGGCCTCTTGCTCCAGCATGGAAGAAACGTAGGCGTATAACGCGTCGAAGAACTGCCTGAAGATCTGAATCTGCCTCCTCTCATTCTCTGTGAGGGGGACCTTCCGACCTTGGAGGTGTTTGGAGACAGTTTCTGCCGTCTCCGAGAATATTTGGCTGATCTCCCGATCGCCGAAGAGCGTCGCCAGAGTCTTGATTGGATCCATGGCGAGACTCAGGGCATCAAGGGCACCCAAAAGATCCTGGGCCTGGAAATTCTTGGTAGTGAGGTACTCAGCACCGGTCGATATCTTTTTCAGGAACTGCGCAGCTTCATTCAGCGCCTCGATATCGGAACCTGAGAGGGTCTCGTTCTCTTCCAGCAGCTTCGCCGCTTTCTCCGCCCTGGTAGCCAGGAAGCCGTAGCTCAAAAGGCTCGCTTGATGAAGATCAGCGCGCGGAGCACTCATTGGAGATCCGAGGTGGTTGGCTGCAGAGGAAGGGAGTCAACCTTACTGACTCCCCGAGAGACTGAAAAGGGGGGCCTGGACACGCAACTGAATTCGTTCGCGCCGGGCGGGCAAGAGTCTTTGCAGCCATCCCCATTTGGCTCCGCGATTCCCAAGACAACTCAGCGGAGCGGTATTATTGTCCCTGCTTATATTTGCACACCGGCCTTTTGGCGGTCAAGAACTATTTCCCCAGATAGCTCCGCACCGTGGCGACCAAGGCGTCTGAACATTCAGCCGATCTGCCTGCCATCTTCGTAGGCGACGTTGCCCAGCTCGGGAACGACCAGAGACTGCTTTGCCCTGCCGAAGTCCGTCGCGTAGCGAACTGGCTCACAAGAGGGGAGCCGGGCTCTGTGTATGCGGAATTGGCAGAACCACAGCACATCCGCCTTTGGCCCGTGGAGAGCATTTCAAGCCGACTGGAGCGACTTAAGACCGAGCTCGAGGTACATCCGGACTCGGAAGAAATGCTGCGCGCGCTTGCGGATCGTTACCGCCTGATCGCCAAGCATCAAGACGCTCGGGTACGGTTCACCGAGGCGGTACTACTATATCTCGGGGTTACCCCCGGCGATCGACCTTATCTCTACGTCCAGGGAAGCAATCGCAGCGCGGCCATCGACGTTATGTCCCTGCGGCAGCGCGATGCCCTCCAAGCCCGGCACCGCGCGGCTACTGCGATTTAGGCCTTACCGCGGGCTGCTTGGGAGAATCCGAGGTTCGGCCGGCTTCCTGCTTCTCCCATGACGACAATGCGATCGTCGAAAGACCGAAGCGTGGCATCCATCGCAAGCACTGGCCGGCCACCGTGTAGGCATCGGAGGACCTCGCCAATCACTTGGGTCGCCGCCACCACACCAACGAAAGGCGCCCCCACCGTGCGCTCTGCGAGAAGGGTGAGGCCGCACTCATCAAGCCCCGCGTCTTTCAGCGCCTTGTAAGCCGGTTTATCCAGAGGAAGGACCCTTGGGTGACGTCTCGCTTTTCCCCAAATCTCCTTCGCCAAGCGCGGACCGGGGAAGCTGTAGAGACGCATATTGAGATACTCGCTCACGCCCGCGCCGAGGCCTGCATCGATAACCCATGAAAAACCGGCATCCTCGAGCGCCGATCGCGCGCTGGGATTGTCTACCCCGCAAAGAGCGACGGCAGGTTCATGGTCCTGCACCTTTATGTTCTCCCCAAACACGCGCTCGATAAGCGCGGTGCGAAAGCCTTGGCGTTCAGCCCAGTGGGCCATTGCACGTGTTTTGCTCTGGTGGCGCATCGTTTGATTCGTCAGGACCGACGTGCTTTCATTGGCTACATCGAGAGTGTCGAAATCCTGAAGAAAGAGCCGAAGGTCAGCACGATCGACATAGGGCAGGAAACCAAGCGACCATAGGTACGCCTGTCCCAGATGACCCAGCCCGATCAGCCAAAGGTCGTTCGGCAAGAACTCCAGGGCCGGTTCACCAGTGATCTCGGCCAGCCAATTGGTCGCATCGGGCGCCCAGAGTGACTGCCCGATGCCACGCCGCCCCGCTTGCGCAAAGCCGCCGCGCAAATGCTGGAATACCTCCGAAACCGCCAATGCACCAGCAAGAATCCCGGCTAGAGCGATGTCATCGCCAGGCAGAAGCTTATGATCGGAGTCGGCTGGTACAACACCACCGCGCCAGCCAGCCGTAAGGCAACGAACGGCAATAGGCGCCTTTGCGCACAGAGGTAGACCTTCTCCGAACACTATTAGTGGCAGTGAATAATCTTCAGCCTCGCCGGCACGAGCGCCGAGCGCTTTAGCAGCTTCGCCAAGCGTGGCATAGCCGGCGAACGGCACGGAAAGGGGGACGTCGAAGTCACCTTCGATGAAGACGCCCCCGGGCAAGGCACGCCGCCCGGTCACGATGACGGTGAGCAGAGCAGCCTGCATAGCACGGCTCCGCGCCCCGGCGCGACCGAAGTGCACACGCACGGCGTAGCGAGAGAGAAGCTTCTCGGCGTCCTCGATCGATGCCGCGTCGCCTGTATCCATGACGAGCTTCACGATTCGATTCAGCTCAGCGGGGGTGATGTGTGTCTTGGTCACGGTTAGGCCCAGAAGCCGACGTAGAAGATGCTTGATGACCAGTTGGAGTGATCAAGCCATCGGTAAGCGCCGAGGTATTCGTAAATGCAGAGATCGTCGAGGCTAACGCCACGGCCTAGGTTTGGAGCAATGAGCGCGATATGGCCAGGCTCTCCAACCATGGGGTTGGTCCGGTCTGCCTCGCTTTGGAACGCCTGCCCCATATGCGTGTGGATGTCGGCGACCACGGTAAGGCCCTCCTCGCGGCAGATCTTCCAAAGCTTTCCAAAACTCTTGCCAGTGAGGACGCACACGCCGCTTGCGTAGGCTTTCGGGTCGAGTTCGTCGTAGTAGACCGCCTTACGTGCAAGACGCCGGCGACCAAGCTTCTCTCCCAGGAAGAAGGCGCCGCTCTCATGCCGGCCTTGGCTGCGGCGAACCAGCTCATCGCGGCAATCGCGCCAAAGGTCTTTTGAGCACGCTAGGCGGTGCCTAGGCGCCGCGAACGCCCGTATAGTCCTTCGAAGTGAGAAGCTCACTGACCACCTCAAGATAACTAACTATTCCTCGCGAGCGAGACCAGCACATCGAGCGGTGCTGGGTGCGCCAGTTTTCGTGCCCCTCGATGGTTACTCTGTCGCACGGAAGGTAGAGACAAGACCCGCCCTTCCAATCCGCGCGAAATACGGCGGGCACGCGGCTCTTGCCACCGGGCCAGCGCGCAACCCGCAAAGGAGCATCCTCCTCCATATCCCAGAGCCGTCCGGTCACTCCGCTCGGGTAGCCCGTGCACTCGAAGCGCATCGCGTATTCCGAAGGAGACCCCTCGCGCAGTGCGGCGGCGATGGCGATGTCCGCGAACGGCCATGCCACGCGCAGAAGTCGCCATCGGCCGTCTCGGCCGCCGAGCACGAAGGGTGCCGCTCCCAAGTGCTCGAGAAGCGTCCGATAGTCGGGACGTTGCGCTTCGGACACTCTAGCCCTCGACGCGCTGAACCGGCACCAGGTCAAAGCAGACCTTGCACCCCTGCTTCACAAGCGCGCCGAGCTGCGTGGTGAGGTCCGGACGAATGTCGCTTTCGCACAGTTGCAGCACGTAGTCCACCTGGTCCTGGTCGTGTTTGATGAACTCCTTCAAGGTCCAATTGCGGACCTTCTTCACAGTAACGGACGGAGGGAACTCCTCCTTGCCGGTTTCGGCGTTGAAATGGACCGCGACGGAAATCTTCTTGCAGCGGCTGATATGCACACGCGAGTGCTTCTTGATCCCCGCCTGCTCGGCGGAAAGCGTAGCCTTGACCGCCTCCTCCGCCTCTTCCACAAAGACGAGACCGCCATCGGCGGGCACCGGCAGGCCTTTCTGGGCTGCGGCGCGCACGATATCGTTCACGGAAGCGTCGCGCGAGACCACCAGGATCTCGGTGCGCGTATCACCTTCCACCTGGACGAAGACTTCGATATTTTCCATTGGGGCTCCTGTTCTCGACGGCTTTTGCACCGTCCATAGGAAGGAAATCCCCAACGAGGCTCAAAGCATGAAGCGCACTCCGCTCACTTGCAACTCCAACGGCGAAGCGCCTCTTGCGAAAGACCCGCTTCACGCCAGGCCTGGGCGAAGGACTTGCTGTCAGCCTCGTCCTGCCCAACGGCGACGCCAAAACTCGGCTCTCCCGCGCCGCCGGTCATCCAACGCGCAATCGAGCGTACGCTGCACCGAAGCTCCTCCGATAGCGCCGAAAGGAAGGCACCCGGAACAGATTCGAGCGATACCGCGCGCCGATCGATCATTTCGATGAAATACTCGTTGGCGCCCATTCGCTCGCCAAGGCTCGCCGTGTCTAGGCCGATCCGCTCAGCAGCGGCAAGGACGCCGGGAAAACGCTCATCTAGCTCTCCCTGGAGTACTCGGTTGAGATGCTCAGTCGCACTATTCAGGAGTGCGGACTCGTCAATGAGGGCCGCTTTCTCGGTCATGCCCTCCTGGAAAAGCCACTCAGCCACGAAATCGGCAATTTGGTCGCGATATACGGGGTAGCGGTCGCCCCAGTCCCTCGCTGTCGTGGCGGTCGGCCGAGGGACTTCCTGCATCATTAGCTCGATCACATCATCGAGTGTCAGGTTGTCAGCGCTCATCTTGTTCTCCAAGTTCTTGTCTCAGCTCGTTGAAGATCTTCCTGAACCAGAGATAGATGGTCCGTTTATCCCGGCGGGCAAGCTTCGAAATCGACAACACCTCCGGATCGTTTGTTTCTATCGGGAGGCCGTCAAAGTACCAATAGTTAAAGGCGGACCGCATCTCGTCCGAAAACTTCGGCAACGTCTTGTCCAAGGCGAGCCGTACATCGATCGTGCGAAAAAGCTCCCATCTTTCGCGCTCCAGTTCCTGTGGATCAATGCCGAGGCGCGGATCTTCTTCTTCAGACAGCAACACGTTCTCGGTGCCCGCGCCGCGGCGTCGAGCGTCCCTTGCAAAGTTGATGGCCTTTCTTTTGACAAAAGAGCCGAAGGAAATCTCGATGTAGTGAATATCCTGTGTAGGGCAAAGCAGTGACTCGGTAATCAAGTGCAGAGTCTTTTCCACCACCTCTTGCGCCTCGGGAGACGACAGGCCGCGTGCGTTGTGCGCGGCGATTGGTATTGCGCGTCGATGAAGATGCTGAAGGATGAGCGAACCGAAGATCTCGGGCCGGCCTTGCACCTTGGCCTCCCGTGCCAATGCGCCAATCGTTTCGGCGCGAAGGCGATGAGCCGCATCCACCCACTGGCTTGGCGATAGACGAATCGCCTCACGCAGTTCTGCTTCTACTTCCGGCCGGCGTTGCCGTTTCACGCTACTCGCCCGATTGGCTTGCGTGCACACATTCATCTAACTAAGGTAATCCCCAATTCCCCGCAAACCATGAAGCGCTGTTTGCGTACGAAAGTTGCCTGCGTTACTCCTACCGTGAATTCAGATACTTAGCCATGATCCTTGCGCGAATGCAGCGGTGCAGTTGACGGACGCAATGATGTGCGAGGCCCTAACCAGACTCTGATAAGGAATTAATTATCGACTGTTAGAAACAGCCCTGTTGTTGTTAGTGCCTGTTTACGGGAGGTTCGGAAGAGCGGCTAAGAGCTGGCGGCCGTTTGCAGCCAGCCATTGCTTCGCACGCTCGGATTCTCGGCACAGGCTATGCACGGTGAGCCAAAACTTCGCCGAATGATCCGGAACGGCCAGGTGCACCGCCTCATGCGTCACGAGATAGCGGAGGACGAAGTCCGGCGCGAGGATGAGCCGCCAGTTGAATGACAGGTTCCTGCGCGATGAGCAGTTGCCCCACTTGGTGCGTTGCCCCATCACGTAGACGCGCTCCGGTCGTTGGCGAAGGCGAACCGCTAGGGTATCCAAGTGTGCTTCGATCGTTCGCCGAGCCTCACGTCGTAGCCAATGCTCGAGGCTTCGCGACACGGGGATGCGCGAACCACGGCCTCGGAACACGACGAACTCGCCATTCACAAACCGCACCATGTTTCCCGCGGCCCTCGATGTCGTCGTTTCGACGCGGATTCGCACCGGCTCACCCCGAAAGAGGATCCCGCCAACCACGCGGTGCTCGGAGCGCCGGACACGGCGCAGACGCTCGGCGTGGTTAATCTGGTCGACGATCCAACGTTCATTAGCGGCGAGAAACGCAGCCACTTCCTCCCCGTTGCGCGCTATTGGCTGCACGACGGCGACGCCCTCCGGTCCCACGCGCACGCGGAGCTTGCGTGCGGTCTTAGACCGAACGAGGCGATAATCGATCACTCGATCACCAAGCCGGATCCGGTGCCGGGTTTCGGACGTCACGCCTTCACCCCGTTCCATCAGCCTTGGCCAGCTCGCTCACCGCCGGCTTCAGGAAAGGCGGGTCCGGATTGTCGCGATTGAAGCCGAGCCGCTCGTACTGGGGATTCCAGGACTCCGCCAGTAACGACTGCTCGACGCGCATTCGACCTCCAATTGAGCTGCTCCAGCCGGTCGCGAGCAACCCGTTAGTGCGCAGATGAGCGGCCATACGCCGCGCACAATCCGCGACATAGTCCTCAGCGGTGTCCGCAGCATGAGCGCGAAGGATCGTGAACAGCCCATATTCTCCAGGCTGGGTGAGCCCAAGCCGCTCGGGCTCCTCCTTTGTCGCTGCGAGCGCCGCAGCGAGCTCCTGCAATTCGCGCAGCCGCCGGGCGGCCGCCTCGTCGCCGGCGTCCTTGCGCTCCTTCACTCGCTGAAGACGCTCGCCGAGCTCCCGGTACACAAAGCTCGGATCGTCCTCTGAGAGCTCGGCCGTGAGGATCGCTTCAAGCGCAGCGGCCTTGTCGGCCGGGGAGGGAAGCTCGTCGAGCCTGGTCGCGTAGTCTTTGTCGATCCTGAAGACCGGCAGCGATTCGGCAATGTCGAGGAACGTCGTGTTCTCCTGAATAAGCTCGCGGGTCTTCGCGGACAGCTCACCGTACGTGTCTTTGCTTCCGCGCTGCCGGCGTCGGTGCGCGACATAGATCCCGCAGAGCCAGTTGTACTGGTGCCGATGAGGGTAGAGACACGGGTCGGGCGCGACCGCCTCCCACAGCCGCTCGAGACTCCCGAAGTTGTGCTCGAAGATCTTCGCTGCCTCTGGATCGCGCAGGCGCCTCAAGGCTGCGAGCAGGCACTCCCGGGTATCGGCGATGGTGATGCCGTCGAACGTTTCCATGCAGCGGGCTACCTCGCCCGGGACAGTGGCCCGCAGGGCGTCCCAGTCGATCAGCGACTCCTCGCGCACGCTTTCGTCGAAATTGAGCGCCTTCTCCAGATTGGTGAAGACGCCGAAGTAATCCACCACCACGCCGGTGCGCTTCTTCATCGCCGGCAATGGCCGATTGGTACGGGCGATGGCCTGGAGCAGGTTGTGGTCGCGCAGCGGCTTGTCCAGATACATCACCTGTTCGACCGGTGCGTCGAAGCCGGTGAGCAGGCGGTCGCAAACGATTAGGATCTTGAGCGGCTGGCGCCACTTGGTGCGATCGTCGCCGTGCCGCTCGCGGTTCCAGGCCTCCCACTCCGCTGGGGTGAGCTTAAAGTACTCGATCAGGTCGTCCTGCTTCGCCTTCGCGTGTTCGAACTTCTCCACTTCCGGCTCGCTGTTCTGGGCGGCGGAGATGATCACGTCGCTCCACTGGGGCGGCAGTCCCCGCGCCGCGAGCTTCTGGTCGAGCGCCTGCTTGTAGAGCGCGCAGGCCTTGCGGTCCACGGCGACGAGCTGCGCCTTAAAGCCGTTCGGGTCGGGATGCTCGAGGAAGTGCTTGAGCATGCGCTCGAGCACGATATCGATGCGGTCGGGGTGCCGGGCGAGCTCCTTCCACTGCGCACGCTGGCGCTGGACGAAGTCCTTGGCCTCCTCGTCCTCAAGCTCCATCTCGGCACACATCTGCTCAAAGCCGACGTTCAGCTTGGCCTCGTCCACCTCGAACGGCACCCGGTCCCGGATGTAATGCACCTCGAGCGTCGCGCCGTCGCGGATCGCGCGACGGATGCCGTAGTAGCTCAGGTAGCGCTCCTGCACGCCGTCCTTCAGAGGGCCGAAGTCGCGGTGCGTGTTCTGCATCGTCCGGTCGATTGGTGTGCCGGTGAAGCCGTAGCGGAAGCCGTTGGCGAGCTTCACGCGCATGGTCATCGCGAAGCCCTCCTTGCCGTCGCCTTTCTGCGAGCGGTGGCACTCGTCCACCATGCTGATTACGTTATCGCGGTTGAGCGGGGCGAGGTCGCCCATATCCTGGAAGGCCTGGATCGTCGTGACCAGCGTGCCCCGCCAGTCGGCGCGGAGCTTGCGCTTCAAATCCTCTACGCCGAGCGCCTTCTCCACGTTCGGGTAATCGCTGGCCTCGAAGTCGTCCGAGAGCTGGGTCTTGAGATCGCGCCGGTCCACGACGATCAGCACCGTCGGGTTATCGAGCGCCGGATGCCGACGCAGCTTCTGCCCGGCGAAGATCATGGTGAGCGACTTGCCCGAACCCTGGGTGTGCCAGACGAGGCCGGTGCGGTCCTGTGCGTCAACCGGTTTGCCGATGAGCGACACCGTGCGATCCACCAGCTCGTTCACCGCCTCGAACTGCTGATAGCGTGCGATCTTCTTGGTCGTCTTCCCCTTTTTCGTCTCGAAGACGACAAAGTGCCGAAGGAAGTCGAGGAGATGGGCGGGCTTAAGGCGCAGGAGCCCCCGCACCGGCGCCTCCAGCGGGTCTTTGGGGTCGGCAGCCTCGGGCTCGTTCCACCAGCCGTGGCGCTCGGGGTAGAGACTCAGCCACCGGCCCCACGAGTCTAGGTGCCGCTCGATGTCGTCCTTGCTCGCATCGTGGAAGAGCACCGTGCCGTAGCGGAACTCTTCTTCGTCGGCCGCCACGCAGAACACGTTCGGTGTCAGCACTGCTGGCGCCTGACGCTGGTAGCGGTGGAGCTGATGCACCGCCTCGCGCCAGTCTTTGGCACTCGCGATATAGCTCTTGTACTCGGCGATAACGAGCGGAATGCCGTTCACGAGCAGGACCGTGTCCTCGCGGCACTGCTTCACGCCCTGGACACGGTACTGGTTGGTGGCGGTGAAATCGTTATCGTCCTGCTTTGCAGGATCGAACTGAATGAAGTGGACGGTCGTCGCGTCCGCGCCCGGCTCGAGAACCACCTTGGCGCCGTCGCGCAGCAGGTCGAGCGTCTGGCGGTTCGCTGTGAGCTTGTCCGGGTGCGACATCGTCTTGCGCAGAGCGGCGACGGCGAGCTTCGCATGTGCATCGGTCTTCACCGCCGGATTGATGCGCAGGATGGCCGCGACGAGCAGCTTCTCGACCAGTGGGTCCTCGAGCGGCCGCCCGTAGACCGCCATCGCCGCTTCGTCGCGGTAGGTCCAGCCGAGGCTTCGCGCGCCGTACTTCGCCTTTGGCTCGCCGCAGAGCCAGCCGAGGATGGGCTGCTCGACGTAGGCGTACTCGCTCATAGTGCGGCCACCGTCGCAACGTCGCGCACGCGCACACGGCCGGTTAGGAGGTCGTGCATGAGGGACTTCTTCAGTTCGGCGAGCGCTACCTGCTTGGCTATGAGCACAGCGATCGTGGCCTTCGATGCCTTCATCACGCGGACGATATCCTGTTGCTCCTTGACCGTAGGCGGGACGGGGAAGCGAAAGGCGCGGACCTGCGTCTTGTTCGTCGATGCGAGGTTCGTGGTACGTTTAGCGACACGATTGAAGTATCGCTTGGCGATGTCCGACTCGACGACCAGAGCGTAGAACGCAGGGTCGAGGAGCTTCCTGTTCGTTCGAATCCGAAAGATGTGGTTCTGGTGGAGGCAGTCCGGAATCTGCCCCTCCCAGATCGTCCCGCGCCCGAGCTTGTCGATGTCGCCGCCCTCGGTCATCAGCACGTCGCCGACTTCGAGTCGGTAGTTCTCGACCTCGTCCACACGCACGCGGACGGTCTTAATGGTTGATAGGTCCAGGTGGCCGTCCTGAACGTTGGCTACCCGCAAGTACGGTAGTTCGACCGACTGAAAGCCCGAAACGTCCTTGCCGAGCGTTACGCCGGATCCGACCTCCGCGACCTCGTCTACTCGGCGAACGATCCAACTCGGAGGGTGCGTGCCCGAATTGGTCCCTTTCGGACCGAGCCCCTTCTCCAGGAGCTCGTGCAAGAGCGAGTGATCAAGTTCCCGCGCCCGCTGGACCGCCGCGCGCGCGCGCTCCAGCGCCGTGTCCACGGCGTCGAGGATGCGCGCGATGGCGGCTTGCTCGTCGGGCGGTGGCACCGGAACGGGCATGGTGAGGTAGTCGCGGAAATGGAGGTTCCGCATTTGCGTCGTCTGCTGCTCGAGGCGAACGATCCGCCCCGTTCGATTGACCTGGTAGAGGACCCACGCGAGAAAGCGTGGTTCGATTTCGTTGGGATCAGGCCGGAGCAAATGCAGGAAGTTCGAGAATGCGTGCCTATGCATGTCTGCTGTCACAAAGCCGACGCGGCCAACCGGCTGACCCGGACCTCCGCCGGAGCGCTCCAGCAGGATGTCGTTCTTTTTTGGTTCCAGGAACGCAACCTTGCGCGCTGGCAGCGCGCGAAGCGCCACGTCTGACAGATCGAGGTGGCCGTCGTTGGTTAGGTTGGTGGAGCGCAATACTCGGGTCATCTGCGCACCACGTTCGTCACCCCAGTCGCCCGGATAATCCGCGCTCAGAAGGCGGTTCAGCGGCTTGGCGTCCCAAGCATCAGGGACATCCCCGAGCATCGTGTCCTCTTTCAGCGTTAGCATTGGCCCTACTGCAGCAAGCCGGACTGCTGAAGCAACATCCCGAGCTGATTCTCGGCGAACTTCGCAGCCGCCTCGGCCTCGCGCAGCGCCTTCAGCGCGTCCTTCACTTCCACCCGAGCCTCGGGCTCGAAGGTGTCCACATAGCGCGGGATGTTGAGGTTGAACTCGTTGTCTTCGATCTCGCCGAGATCGACTACGCGCGCGTGCTTGAGCAGTTCGTCGGGATCCGCGTAGAGGGCGATCAGCTCGTTACCAACGGTGGCCACATCCTTACGGTCGTCCTCCGCCCGGCGTCGCGCCTCGGCGATGCGCTCGTCGCGCTCGGCGACCTTGGCGGCGATCTTCTCGCGCGCTTTCTCCAGTCTGGCGACAGCGGCCGCGACCTTCTCCTCGTCCTGCTTCGTCTTCGCGGCGGCCTCGCGCTGGCGGGTCTCCGTCAGCTCGGCGTCGAGCGCCGCGAGTTTGTCGGCCTGGGGCTGGTATTCCGCCTCGATGCGCCCGGTCTCTTCCGCTTCGCGCGCATCGATCTGCGCGCGGATGCGGCCCGCGTGCTCCTTCACAAGGCCTGGCACCTTGGTCGCATCGCCATAGGCGTGGTAGTGAACTAGCATCCGCATCACATCCTGCGGGCGCAGCTCGTTCTGAGCAGAAAGCTCGCGGTAGTGCCGCGCGGCGTAAATGAGAAGCACCTTATCGCGGCGCTCGGCCGGGCGCTGCTTGCGCAGGATCAGCAGGCACGCGGGGACGCCGGCTCCGTAGAAGACGTTGAGCGGAAGTGAGATCACCGCGTCGATCAGTCGCGAATCGAGAAGGGCCTTGCGGATCAGGTGCTCGTCGTCGGGCTTGCGGCGCTTCACCTTCGGGTTGCCGTCCTCGTCCAGTTCGCCCGTCTCCTCCTCGACCTCGGGCTGGCCGCGAAACAGTACGCCTTGCGGACACACGATGCCGGCTCGGCCGTCGTCCGTCAGCGAGGCGACGATGTGGAGGATGAAGGCGTAGTCGCCGTAGCTGGCAGGCGGCGCGGGGAAGCCCGTGCCGCGGCCGAAGCGGCCGAAGGCGTCCTTGAAGCCTTCCTTGCCGAAGATCTCCTTCTTGAGCTTGTCCTTCTTCTTCTTGTCGTCCGTCTGCTGCTCCGGCTTCAGCCACCAGAATTCGTCGGAGAACGGGAAATTGGCGAGTACCAGCGAGAAGCGCTTGACCCGCCCCTCCTCGAGGAACTGGGGATCGGTGATCGTGCTCGCGCCGGCCTTGATGTCGGCCTCGAGGCCGTGCAGCACGGAGTTGATCTTGCCGATGGCGGCGTTGCCCCAGTTCATCTCCTGGGCGAAGTAGCGGGCGCTCGTGGCGTGATGGCCTTTCTCGCGCAGGTAATCGCCTGTGTGGACCAGCATCCCGCCCGAACCGCCAGTGGGATCGTAGACGGTGTCGCCGGGGCGCGGCTCAAGGATGCGCACGAGCGTGTCCACGACCTCGGGCGGGGTGAAGAACTCGCCCGCCTTGGCGCCGGCGTCGTCGGCAAACTGTTTGATAAGGTACTCATAGGCCCGGCCCAGCACGTCGGGCGGGACGCTCTTGTTCGAGAGGTCGTGCTCGTCGAAGTGCTGGACGAGCGCGTGGACCACCTCGTTCGGGATGAGCGGCTTGCCGGAGCCGTCGGGCGCCGGCTGGTTCCAGTCCACCGTGAAGACGCCGCGCAGCTCGTCGTTGGCATTCGCCACGGCGCGCATGGCCTTGGTAAGGACCTCGCCGAGGTTGGTGGAGGCCGCTTTCACGTCGCCCCAGCGCGAGCCGTCCGGGATCCGGAAGCGATGCTCGCCGCGCTTGCGGAAGACCGCCTTCTCGTTCTCGGTGAACGCGCGGCCCTGCTGACGCTCGAGGTCGGCGATTGCGTCGTCGGCTTCGCACTCCCATTGGTCGCAGAGGCGCTTGTAGAACATGAGGGAAAGGATGTAGTTCTTGTAATCCTGGCCCGCCGTCTTGCCGCGCAGGATGTTGGCTGCGCCCCATAGATGGGCTTCCAGTTGCTGAAGCGTTAGTTTCATTCCCTTCCTTTTCGACCGACTTCCCCGCGTCCCCAAGAGGGAGGCGTCCTGGTTTGTTCTCCTTACCAGCGTCACCAGGCGCGAGACATTATTATGCGGCTGCGAAGCTGGCCAACCTTCGGCGTATGCCCTTTAAGATCGCCGAAACGAGGTCTGAGCGGGTCGGGGACTTGAGGCCCCGGGAGGTGCCCTCGAGATGCTCGCAACCCCGGCGCGTTAGGGACGCCGCAGCGAGCCGCCCCGCCCACTCGGCGAGATATGTAGCCACCAGCTCAGTCTCCTCTGGGATCCGTCCGCCCCACGCCATAAAGTGGGACCAGGTCCGAGCGGTAGGCCCGCCGGATGTTTTGCGCTATGGAGGCATGGATAAGGTCTTGCACCGGTCTAGGGGCGTTCTGGACCCTGTGCAGCTAATTGCAAATTGGTCGCAGCCCCCAGCTCGTCTGTGGCTTCGATAAGTGAGAGTTATCTGTTTGGGAACGGAGTAACAGGCGCCGGGGAGTGCAGCCCTTCCCCACCGGAGCGTATTCTCCCGAGATGATCCGCTGGGGCGATAAGCAGACGTTCAGCGGCGTTTCTGACAGCGGTGCGAAGCTAATTGGTTCTGATTAGAGCTGAAAGCAAGTGCCTCTTCACGCTCGATTTTCCAGGCACGTGCTTGGGCGAAAATCGGATAACCAAGCCGAGACCGATGGGTTTATTCCGCATCCGACGTGGGCCTTGCTAGGATGCCTGCCACCCCCAATGGAATGTAGGGCGCATCCAACTAAGGACCCCTCATGCCGCGATCATTCCGCACTGAAGAAAGCTTCGCCGCCGAGCGCATAACTCGCGACATGCTGCCCCAATTTCTGCTCGAGCGGGGGTATAGCAATGTGGAAGATGAGCGGAAGAGCTTTGGCGCAACCCAATCGCAGGTCATTCACGCCACGGATGAGAGCGGCAATAGGGTGGCCTTATCCGTTCGGCTTTGCTGGCGACACAGCGACCGGCGGGAAGCTAGAGACCATTACTCGGCAGCCCAACTCCTCGCGAAGATAGAGAACAATGATTGGCTAGGGAGCATCGAGAGAAAGCTAGCTAATGCGCGACGAAGCGGCATCACACACTTGTTGCTCGTCCAGCGCCATGGAAACGCGATTCAATACGCTGCGGAGATTCCGATCGACGCAGTACTTCCAATCTGGATAAGACAACGCGATGTGAGCGAAGGACTAATTCGATCTGGCGCATTGGGCGCCCGAATGAAGAACCACGCGATGAATGGAGCAAGCCCAACGGTGTGGCTTCAGGACCCCAAAGCGCCAGACGTTGCGAAAGCGCTATGGGACTACCCGGGGATTCGCGACTTAGCCCGCCTACCGAGGAGCGCGCGCTTAGTGGCCAACGCGCCCATGAACGACTCCATTGATGACCTCGCCGGGACGCCCTATAGCGACATTGGCAGCGACGGCGGCGAAAGGATGCAAAGGATCACCTCAGGCGTGAGGCGCGACCCGAGGGTACGACAAGCTGTTCTTGCAAGAAGTAGAGCAGCATGTGAGCGCCTGAACTGCGGGGTAACGCGACCGTACGCTGGATTTCTCGATGTGCATCACATCCTGGGGGCAGAAAAGAGCGACCGCGTCTGGAACTGCGTCGCGCTATGTCCCAATTGCCACCGTGAAGCGCATGCTGCCCCCGACCGGGACGCCATCAACGCCGACTTACTTGTCTTTGCAAGCCAATTCGCTCCTGCTGCGGAACCAGGAGCGGGGGTGAGCGAAGCCGCGGCAACTGGAAGGCCCCGCGCTAGAGCCGCCTAGCGTACGGGTGCGGCCACTATTTTCGCCATTGGTCCTTCAGGAAGTCGGACACGTCCTTTGGCAGGTTCTGCCACGCTGCATTGTTATTGGAGGCGTCCATCACGATTAGCCGGTCGTTAGAGTCCATCGAGCGCCATACACTATCGCACGCTTGGGATGCCGAGTATCCAGACTTTACGTACCACAGCGAGTAGTGCACTTTGGCCCAACTCCCCAGTTGCTTGATAGTCTTTATGACAGCCTCGTAGTTTTTGTCCGGCGCGTGGAGGTCGTACGAAATGAAGAGGTTGTTTGCCACCGCAGCTCTCCCTAAAGTGACTTGGTTAGGTACGCGGTAGCTTGTTCCTCATCCTCAGTTACCGCATACTGTACGGATAGACAGTGTAGATCCGAAGGTGGTTCGGTCTCAGGGGCACGTATCACCCGGCAATACCGCGCGCCGCGCTGAACGCTACCCCCTACCGCCAGGATCAATGCGCCCACCGAGCTGCGGCTCGGATGGTTCATCTTGCGGTGTAGTGGGGCCACCCGTTGGCTCTATAGGCACAATTGCCTCAGACTCTTTCCAAAATCGAGCAAGCGGAAGAATGGAGCCGCCTTACATACGCACCGGGAGTACCGAGGAGGCGAAGGTCTACAGCAGCCAGCCCGGCCCGTGGACCGTAGCCAACCTGCAGCAGTCAATCGGCTGGACGCAGAAGCCGATTACTGTCGACTATGCAGGCCGCACGTTTCTGCTCCTACCCGAAGACGACAGCCTGCCGGCGATAGCGACGCGCGGAAATCACGACGAATGCCGCCGCGCGATTCTGGAGTTTGCTAGCGCGCTCGCCTGGTCGAGCGGTGGTTCAGTCGCCGTTGAGAGTTGGGGCGGTGGAAGCCACATTTTTCGTTCGGGCAAACGCTCGACGGGCGGGCAGATTAGTACGACACACTTTCACGTCGACTACCTGCCCTCGCCCCTCGACAAGGACCATAAGCTCGCGCTCGCTCTTTTTCACGAGGGTTCGACGCTCACTCATGTTCATGTCGCGTACAGCTTCCTGAGCTTTTACAAGATCATTAACCTTGCGAGCGGTCAACACGGCGCCGCGCAGATGGCATGGATCAACGCGCATATTTCGCTGATGAAGCACCATAGAATGAAGGAGCGCCTTGCCGAGTTGCAGAAGGCCGGTGAAGACATCGGCAAGTACATCTACCAGTCGTGCCGGTGCGCAATCGCGCACGCGGGCGATCCACGAAATCCCGTTATCGATCCGCACAATCTCGAAGACGAGCGCCGTCTGCGAGCGGATCTGCCGCTCGTTATCACGCTCGGCGAGATCGCGATCGAGGAAATGGGGATAAAAACATCGCAAACCGTCTACCACGAACACCGCTATGAGCTGAGCGGATTCGAGCAGTACTTTACGCCTGAGTTCATCGGGACTCTGAAGGCGGGCGGAACGCCGGCTAACGGTGAAGTGCAATTGCCGGAGCGCTTAAGCCTCCGTATATGGGGGCATCCTAGATATCCGCCGCTTGAGGATATGAAGCTCACTTCTGTCGAAGGTGGGGACGGACTGATTGCCATCGGATGCAGGTCAAACGAGAAGGGCTATCACGCGTATGTGGTACTCGACTTCCCCAACTATCGGCTCAAGGTCGAGGTAGGAGGAGAGAACCTGAGCGATGACGGCTCAGCGGAGTTCATCGAAGCGACGAAGGAGATTGAGCGGTTCTTTTGGGACTGGAACGGCAACGGCTGCTTGGAGGTGTGGGCGGAAGATGAGTGCCTCGGACGTTGCGACGCATTCATTCCCGTAAACGTGATGCTCGACCCAAAAGGCTATGAGGCGCGCGTCGCTGAACTTGACGCCGAGATCACCAAGCGTCCGCGGCGCGCTACAGTGACTCCGGCTTAAGCGCGACCGATTCGGTTCGAACTCCGCACGCGGTGGAGGTTGACCTGTTGGCAAGCACAGGACTCAATGAACTCTCGATTTCTCAGAGCCGCCCGGGAATTCGAGGTCGCTTGCCGGCACAACGAGACCGGCACGCCTACGTACTCGCGAGGCGATAGCCGATGTTAGCGGGCAAGATAAATGGAGCCTATGGGCAATTGATCAGACGGACGTATCCTTCGTGAGTCAGCCTTCAACGCTCGCGGACGGAGACAATCTCATAGATTGCTGACCCAGCCGGCAACTTGCGCGTCGTTATTACGTATGACTTCCCAGCTGACGTGACGTGCACGGTCTGATTAGGCATGAACGTGGCCTTCGGATAATGCTTATCGATAATCTTTGCTAATTCATCGCTTCCGTACGTTTGCCCTGCTTGAAAAATGGTGCGTGGGTCCGGTTCGGTCGTAGGCGGAACGGGTTGTGCCGGTTTTGCCTCCGTCGGCCTAGGCGCCGGTGGTTGCCCAGCATTCGATTGGTCGTTGTTCGGTCTTGGTCCGGCATCGTAATTGACACCTGGCCCCCAACCGCGAGGATCGCCTCGCTTTTGTAATAGCTCCGCTCCCCGTTTCTCTGCGTCTATTAGGACCTGACGATCCCGCGCTTGTTGCTGTGCCTTCTCTTCGGGCGACGATGAAAGCAGTGCGAAGAGTCCATATAGGACTACCACGGCGGCTAATGCTGTGCCGATGAGCTTAACTGTGGGATGTATTGGACCGTGACCATTCCGACTGGGTTGCTTCTTCGTTTCTTCTGGCATGTCATTCCCTCTTCGTTGCCGTTTGCGTGCATCCGCGCTCAGCGATGGGGTGCCTTTTTCGGACAGGCGTCCGGTAACTTCACGGCTATCTCGGGGTAGTTGCAGGCATAGTCGGTACCGGGCTTCAAGGGGATCGGCTTTGACTGAAGCCGTGCTGCTATGGCGGTTCCCAGCATCGCTCCGCCGATTGCTCTCGCGCTCACCGTAGCGGCAGGCTCTATGAGCACAGTGCTGCCGATCTGACGAACTTGATATGCGTCGCCGCTTGTGACTGGTGCACCAGCGCAGCCAGCCAGTAGGGCAAATCCAAGTGCCACCATGGTTGCGGAGTTCATCATCAGCTTCCGGCTTGTGTTAGCCCAAGTATGCACCGGTTGCCCAATATATTGTGAAGACGAATTTCATGCATTCCGCGACCCTTGCCCCATTTATTGGGAGCGGACTTTTTGGGGCCGGAAAAGGCGTTTGGGGAGGTCCTGCGGCACCTCAGGCGAGAGCGCGGTCTGTCTCAGGAAGCGCTGGCGTTGGAGGCTGGTGCCGAGCGTAACTACATCAGCTTGCTCGAACTCGGAAAAAGCAGCGCGAGTATGCGTATGCTTTTTAAGCTATGTACCGTCCTAAACCTCCCTCCCTCGCGTTTCTTGGAGCAAGTAGAAGGGCGAATGAAGGACCGGGGGTCTCGGAAGCGACCTGGTCGTTGATCTATAGCTACGAATGGGTGCGATCTCCCTGTCCCCCGTGCCGCTAAGCCGGCTTTGCAGTTAATTGCAAACGGGATCCCTAAGCATTGATACGTCCGTACTTCAGCAGTCGTGCCCGAACAGCACCCATCGTTCGCTCGTGCGCAGCAGCGAGCTCCTGTAGGGCACGCCCGGCGTCAAACGCTGCTAGAAGCTTCCGGTCCTCGTCCTCGGTCCACGGCTCGCCGGTCTTAATTGGCATCTGCGCTTTCCGGCGGTCATAGCGTTCCTGTCGCTCGAGGGCGGCCGCCGCCTCGTATAGGGCCCGCACTATCTGAGGCCGCTGGTATGCGCTCTCCGGCGGGAAAATTTCACCCGATTCCGGGTCAACCCCGTTGGCCAAGGACCTTACGACGGCAAGCGCTTGAGTTGCATCCATCTCGAATACTCCTTTTGCGGTTGGGAAGAAATCGAAGACATGCCTACAGAAGCCCTCGTTCGGCGAACGAGATGGCTTGGTTACCGGCGACGATAAAGTGATCCAGTACCTTCACCTCCACCAGCGACAAGGCTTCCCTAAGATTTCGAGTAAGCAGCTCGTCGGCTTGACTTGGCTGGGCAACGCCTGAAGGGTGGTTGTGGGCAAAAATCACGGCTGCAGCGTTCGCCGCCAGCGCCGACTTAACGACCTCCCTGGGGTAGACGCTCGTCTGCGTGAGAGTCCCACGGAAGGCTTCCTGCGCTTCGACGACCCGGTGCTGAGCATCCAGCCACAAACAGAAGAACACTTCATGCGGCAAATCGCGGAGAAGCAGCCGTAGGTAATCTCGGACGGCCCCTGGCGATGTAAGCGCGGCGCCGGTCTTCAGCTCCTCCGTCATCCACCGCTTTACGATTTCCCGAGCGACGAGGAGCTTCTCCATCGATGGGTCGGCTTCGGTATCTGCGGCTTCGAAAAGCGCCTGGAGAGAACCTCGATAGAGCGACCGCGTTTGCCGGACGCCTAGCAGCTTTTCGAGAAGGTCTTTAGTCGGGAGGTTGGCGTAGCGCTCCCCGGCCGTCACAGGACCGCGCCGGCGGCGTTGTTGTTGAAGAGGTCCTCGTCCCTGACGTACCGGCTTACCATGGCCTCAGACCGGTGTCCTGACTGAGCCTTGATCTTCCATACCGATACGCCGAGCCTCGCCGCTGAAGTGATTAGCCCTGCCCGAAGCGAGTGGCCGGAGTACTTGCTCGGGTCCAGGCCGATCTGGCGGACTCGCTGCTTGACCACCGCGGCGACAGCCGCGCTCGAAAGGCGAGTTGCTGATATGCCCTCGTGGCGGCCGAGGCTTCTAAAGATCGGCCCTTCCGTGATGCCCCCGTACTCCAGCCAGGCTTTGGTGGCTCTTACAGGGCACATCGGCCCGCGGGCGAAGGGGATAGCCACCTTGCGGCCTGCGCCCTCCTGGTCGGTCTTGGAGCGCCTCAGGGTGACGAATACGCCCCGGTCTACAAACTCGAGGTCCTCGACGTCTAGACCGACAAGCTCCGAGCGGCGAAAGGCGCCGGCGAAGCCTAGGAGCAAGAGGGCGCGGTCCCGAATGCCCTTCGTGCCCGATAGATCACTCACCATGGCAAGGAGGTCCTCCCGGAGGATCGGAGTCACTTGGTACTGGGCTACGCCGTAGGTCCGGCGGATGCCCTTCAACGTACCGGTAACGAGGTCCGAACGGGTTGGGGACTTCAGCCCTTGGCTGGTATGCGCCCTTGAAATACTGGCTACCCGGCGCGCCAAGGAAGCAACTGAAAGGCGCCCGGCCCACTCGGCAAGGTATGTAGCGACGACGTCTGGCTGCGTAGGTATCGTCCCGCCCCAAGCGAGGAAATGCGCGAGGTCGGAGCGGTAGGCACGTCGAGTGTTTTCCGAAATAGAGGCGTGGAGAAGCTCTTGGACCGCCTTAGGAGCGTTCTGGGCCCGTGCAATTAATTGCAATTGGGTCCCACCGCTTGCCTCGTGCGTGGGCTTCGATAATGGAGTGTTATCAACGGTAGGCGGTGTCACGGAATCGTCTAGCGGCTCAAACATCGCCATTTCCCCAAAAGTCGGGTAGCCAGCGATCTGCGGGATTGAGCCGGCCATAGTGAAGATAGGCTCGGCAGCAGCCGGCCATCATGCGCAACGTGCCTGCAAATCGACGGTCCCGATACCGACCTGTATGGATTCCGTCCAGTGCCCAATTCGGGACGTCCGGCTTCCCAGCCAGACGCTCGCGTGCTTCATGAATTAACTCCGCTACCTTGTCGTCATCGACCTTCGGCATGACCTGCTCGCCGAATTCGGCGACGAGGATCGCGTAGAGAGCTTGACCGGATAGGTTCGAGTCCATGCCCAGCGATCGCAGATTCGCGCTGTACAAGGCGGCGAGTTTCATTGCCTGAATAGAACCGGAGCGAGAAGCCAACTCGCCAAGCAGTCCCGCGAGCCGCTCGGGAATTAACTGACCACTCCCATACGCCGCCCCGAACGTCTTTAGAGCGCCGACCACGTTTCTTTCTTCCACACGCCTTCTAAGGAGCTTTAGAAGGTCGGTTTCGGCAGCAGGCTCGTCCAACTTCTCCGCATCGAGCCACGCGAAGATGTAGGCATGCCCGTCGGGCTGCGCCCACCAGTTCGGGGTGGCGCAAATCCGATATACCTCTCGCGCGGCGTCTTGGAGGTTAAGCCGGCCAATGGAGCCGTACCAAGCGGCCACCCGCTCCATCACGCCAAGCGAAAGGTTGTCTTCTGCCGCGGCGATCAGAACACGACGTTGTACGCGTCCTTGGAATTGCGGGATACGCCAGAGATATAGCAACCACGTGATCGCATCGCCGGTGCGGCGAAGGCGAATCGACTTGATAAACGCCGAGAGGGCTTCGTTGGGATCAGGCTCTGACGATTGCGGGAATAGACCCTCGATCGACAGTAGGTGCTTGCAGGGCTGGGACGGATGCTTCTGAAACGCGGGGCAGGTGCAGGTACGTCTATCGAGGTCTATTTCGTAGCGGACTCCGGGAGTGGTAAAGGACTCGACTTTAACTATCCGCTTCCCTTGGCTCACCGCATCCTTTTATTGAACTGTATTAAGGATGGTCCACGTGGTTAGGACTATGTCAACCAAAGGGGATCACGATTTTTGAAATGAACTCTGCGCCAATGCGAGGGGCGCTACAACAGCTACTCTCAATCTAGTGAAGAACTTACTTCGCAAAGCTTTCCGGTCCGAAATCGGTCGCAGTTCGTCACGCCACCTTAGTGAGGAATCGATCTACTTCTGACTCACGATACAAAATTGTTCGCCTCCCATAGCGCACCCAGGGCAAACGCTCATCACCGCGGAAACGCCAATTCGCTAGCGTCTGCTCCTTGACGTTCAGCCTCTCGGCCACCTGCTTAGCTGTCAAGAGGCGATCCTTTATGTGCAGCCCCGCGAGGAGGATGCCTAACCGCTGTTTGCTTAAACCCGGCATGCTCGCCTACCGAGGCATCACGACTATGCCGGTCCGCTGTTCAATTCCATGGAGTCCTCGAGATTCTTTGACCGCGGTTCACGAACGAGCAAGGTCGGCCGGACGTTGCAGTTAGCTGCACAAAATCACCGTGCAGTTGGAGCCGCTGGGATTACCGGCT
This sequence comes from Burkholderiales bacterium, assembly GCA_035560005.1. NCBI lineage: Bacteria > Pseudomonadati > Pseudomonadota > Betaproteobacteria > Burkholderiales > Burkholderiales bacterium. The sequence goes on from DATMAN010000048.1 coordinate 34,788, forward strand.
CGTGTAGCTGCTTATTCGAGTATCGCTCGACGAAGTCCACAGCCTTCTGACCACTGTCTAACGCTTCCTTCGCTGACCTCAGCCAGAACGCAGCCTCGTCCTTCTCCTGCCTTCCGTATTGCTCAGCATGGTTCAACAGAAGGAAAACCATATCCTCGGCTTCAAGCGAAGCTAGAACCGTAAATAGGTCGGGCAGATTCAGCCCATGAAGGCTACTCTCTTTGTCCAAAGCCTCATCCCAAGCCGGTGTACCTGGTTCAGCGTCTTGGAGGAACGACAGCCATAGGTATTCGAACCGTCCTGGAAGACGAGCCATCTTTGAGAACGTAGGACTGCTGCTCAGGTCAGCACAGAAGAGCTCCAAGTAGATTCCAAGTTCCGTGCGCGCACCGGCCAAGCGTTCAAGGTCATGACGCCACAGAGACTGCGATTTGGCGGCTAACTGCCGTGCGTCATGGACGTAGTCTGCTGCCTCAATCGCTCTTTGGTGTTCCGCCATTTCCAATGCTTTTGTAGTCATGTTCGTGCAGTTAATCAAGTTGGAAGGTCTAACTAACCGTGCAGTGCCTTCAGCGCTTCCGGATACAAGGCCCAAATGCTTATCGGTGACCACCAGTCGCATCCGACACTGCTAAGACGAGCTAGGTATTTCTTCTTGGCCGCGCCGGCGAGCTGCATCGCTTCACACGCACCGATGTAGCGGCAGTGTTGGAGGAATTGCTTCCATCCTTTGTCGGAGGACTGCGCCTCAGCATCTGCGAACCGACAGACGCCTACGCTCTTGAAGGGGTTCTCCACAGAGGGCAATGCAGGGACCTTGCGACCTAACTTTCTGAGAGACGCTTCTATCCGCGTGATCGGCTCGGTCCCAACCGCCTTCCCAAGGGCCTTTAGACGGGCAACGCGGTCGTATCCCCGAATGACCCGATTGCTTCCTCGCCGTCCAAGGTAACCGGTCGGACAGGGGTGGTAGTAATCCGGATACCACCCAGAGTTTCGAAGCTGCCCGTCGAAGGTGAAATGCTCCTTCCAGTTAATGCCAGTGCAATCAATTGCAATCTCAAGGTAAGTAACGTGGGACTCAGCAAGTACGGAGGCGTAGCCGTACTCCAGCATGTATCCGAGGTGCATGTGCATCTGCTCCCACTCAGTGGGTCCTAAGTCCGCTGGCTTGAAATCGAACCGCACATACGGCTTGTGATGGGAAATGCCCACCTGCATGCCGAGCTTCGCCTGTTCCGATAACGGGATGCGCACATTCGTCTGGTATTTCGTCTTCCAATACGTGTATCCAGGTTCGCCCTTCATCTCGCTAAAGAGGCCACAGAAGTGGCCGTGCATCTCCTTGTCGACGATAGGCATTACTAGTCCTATCCGATCTATAGATACTGTGTACATCCCCTACTCTTCTTCTATCCCTACTCACTCTCTCTCTCCTACCTCTTCCTTACCGCTTACCGTCTACTTAGAGCCGTCAAGCTCCCGGTTACTTTTTGGACGGGCCGGGCGTGTTTACGAGGCCCCTAGCCAGCTTTAACGCTTCTTCTGCCGCATCGAGATGTCCCGCAGCTAATGCCAAAGCGAATTCGGGCTTCAACACTTCGGAGGCACTGCGCGATATTGGACGCGTAAGCACCTCGACCGTCGCATCGAGCTTGGCGGATGCGAAAGCCACTAATAGGTCGGCAATGGTTAGTCGCTGTATGCGCGGTTCGGCCCTCCAGGCCTCCTTCCACATTCGCGTACCCGGCGTAGCGTCACCAAGGAAAAGCATCCAAAGCTCGTCTATTGGTTCGCTTACAGCAAAATCGACATCGGCACTCTGCGCACGCACCCTTTCTAGGGCAGCCAAGCGGCAACGCAGCAGGGCGGCCGCATCCTCGAGATCGGATTGCTTGAAGCGCCAGGCCTTGAGAAGTAAGACGTAGGTCGAGCGCCAACGCCGTGCCAATCTGCTGAAGGCGTCGGCCTCCACTACCGTGTTGGCAAGCCTTAGTGAACTTTCGCGGTGTAGTTGCATAGTTGCTCTCCCTATTCGGTAATTTGGCTGACGCGATGACCTTCCACCCACGCCCTGAACTTGTTAACGTCGATCAACACCTTTCTGCCCAGCCGAATGACGGCACCAGCCTCGATAAGGCCATTACCTCGGACGACGCCTCGGCTGCTTAGCCGTGTTTTGGACTTATCGATCAGCGCTCGGACGGCGCTCTCGGTGAAAACGCCCTTCCATTCGGGCAGTTGAACAAGCCCTTTGACCGTAACCTTTAGTGGGGCCTGTGTTAAGGCTGAGACCCCTGTAGGAAGGGACCGGACGTCTGGCTCTGGATAGGCTAAGGCAACAGCCTTCCGGGCCGGCTGGACTGCAGTACTCATTGTCTCGCTCCATCGAAAGACGACTGAGGAGCGAAGACTAGTAAGTTGGCGCTCGTTCCACCATGTGGGCGGAAGCAGGCTTTCCGGCCATATGTGAGGCGCAATGGGACTTAACAGGTCCTACGCGCTAAAGGAGCAAACGAAGGTAGTCTTTCTTGTTCACGTAGCGGGCGGCTACGGCATACCTTCTGGCGATTGCCTCGGCGGATCCCTTTCCCACCCCGTAGATACGATTGGCAATCTCACTGTTATTGAGGTTCTCTTCAGACTCCTTCGCCCGATAGGCGTCGAAAATTCTCAGGAGGTCGGTATAGGAACCCATGTTCGCGCCGGTCCTGGGCAGCGGCTCAACGAGGTTGTCGGCAATAAAATGTTGCCGCCGTGCCTCAAGGATAGGTAAGAGCTTTTCGAATTGCCCGTCGACCGACTTCCGAAGGTCGATCTGAATTACGGCAACGTCACGCTGGAAAGCAGGCAGCTGGAATTCAGAGACAGCAAGATGAACATCATCGTCGAAGTCTCCTACTACATAGCCAACGATGTGCTGATTTACGAATCTCGGTCGAGATTCTGAGTCCGGAAACTCCAGCCACGCGATCGCCGGATTGGATATTTCCTCCAACCCCCAATCCTTGCCCATCCCGGAATTAGGCAGGAGCTGCGGCGGAAGCTTGTGTTTTTTCGACAGCGCCCCGGCGCGCGCCACATACATATCCCATTGGTCCTGGTACTGCCTGTTCCGCCGAAGGAATTCCCAAGCCCAGCCTTCCGCCGGGAGATCCTTCGGGTACTCTACTTCTTTTCTCCAATTGGGTAGAGGGCTTTCCATTGCGTCACGCTAACCACACCCAGCATGCTACTTGACGGTTGCAATTAATTGCACGGGCCCATTCGACACCGCACTACCGTCGCCGAACAAGCGGTCGTTCATGGCTCGAACAACCCTCGCGGTGTGCGCCTCGGAGAGGTGTGCGTAGCGTTTCACCATTTGCAGGGTCCTGTGCCCGAGGACTTCCGCGATCTCGCTAAGGCTCGCACCGTTCATCGCCAAGTAGCTTGCCGTAGAGTGTCTCAGATCGTGAAAGCGAAAATCCTCTATCTCCGCCTTCTTCAAGGCGGTATTCCAACTCTTCCGGATTTCGTACGGCCTCGCCTTCTCGCCGACGTTCGTGTTCGGAAAGACGAGGGCCGTGTCAATCCTCCGAACCTTCGAGAGTTTCTCCATCTCATAGTGAGCGTGCCCTGTCAGCGGCACGTTGCGCCGTTCACCGTTCTTCGTGTCGTGGAGGATTATCCGGCCCTTCAGTAGGTCCACGTCACTCCAGCGCAGGTTCATGATCTCGCCGTGGCGCATGCCGGTCGAAAGCGCTAAGACGACCACTGCGTACAGATAGGGGCAACGCGAGGAGCGGCAGGCTTCGAGGAGGCGGGCTCGCTCGTCATCGCTTAGAAACCGCACCCGACCGCGGGGTTCTTTCGGCTTGGTGACCTTCCGCATCGGGTTCTCGTCCATCCAGCCGTACTCGCGTACTGCCGTGGTGAAGGCGTGGGACAGAACAGCCAGATAGCGGACCACTGTGGAGGGTGACCGCGGCACTTTGCGCTCTTCGTCAGTAAACGCCAGACGATCCTTACATTCGGCGAGCAACGCCGGGGTTACGTTGCATAGAAGGTACGAGCCGATCTGCTTCTTCCACCAGAGGAGCTGCGCCTTCTGCGTACCCCGGCTGTTGAGCTTCTTCGTCGGAATGACATCCCGGATGTAGCGGTCGATCAATTCCGCGGCGGTGTGCTTCTTCGCTTCGCTGGTTTTGAAGTGCCGACCTTCCCGGATTGCCGCTTCCGTCTGCTGCGCCCACCGTCGCGCATCCGTGAGCCGTTCAAATGCGGCCGACTGCGGAGGAAAGCCTTTGATGCGTACTCGGGCGCGGTAACCGCGACCACGCGCTTCGATCACTGCCATGCACGTCACTCCCTTGGACTGATGATTTGAATTTAGCGAGAGAGTGCTGCGGCTGGCAATGGAAATGTGATCTAACTATCGGAAGAAGAAGACTTATTATGGATAAGTCAGAAGAGGCGAGCGCAGTTGAGATGCAAGGAGCGCAAACCACAGAAGCCGAGAAGATTTCAATAAGTTGAACCAAAAAAATTGGGAGCGTGTTGCCGCAATCCTGATGCTTGCCGAGCGCGAATTGCGCTCGAGTCTTTTCGAGTTCTTTGAACTAGTGTCCCAAAATTGGCCCACGGAAAGAAAAAAGCCCGCGTTTTGCGCGGGCTTTCGAACGTAAGACTTTGAAGAATTTGGTAGGTCGTGGCGGATTCGAACCGCCGACCAACGGATTAAAAGTCCGCTGCTCTACCAGCTGAGCTAACGACCCGCCGTGCGACTGCCGGGAAAGGCGCGGATTTTATCAGCCGGCAGCCCTCAATTGCCAGCACCGCGCGGCGCATAGCGCGTGCTGTCCGGGATGCCGGCCTGCGCGAAGCCCTTCCTGCGGATGCGGCATGCGTCGCAGAGGCCACAGGCGCGGCCTTCGGCGTCGGGCTGGTAGCAGGTCACCGTCTCGGCCGGATCCACGCCGAACGCCACCGCAAGCCGCACGATCTCGGCCTTGGGCAGATCCACGAGCGGCGCGCGCACTTCGATCCGGCGCCCCTCCAGCGCCGCCTTGGTGGCGAGGTTCGCCATCGCCTCGAAGGCGCGCAGATACTCCGGGCGGCAGTCCGGGTAGCCGGAATAGTCCACCGCGTTCGCGCCGATGAAGATGTGCCGCGCCCCGAGCACCTCGGCCCAGGCGAGCGCGAGGGAAAGGAAAATCGTGTTGCGCGCCGGAACGTAGGTCACCGGGATCCCGGGCTGAACACCCGACACCGGGACTTCGATCGCGCGGTCGGTGAGCGCCGAGCCGCCGAACTGCGCAAGGTCGAGCCGCACGATGCGGTGCTCGCGTGCGCCCAGCCGCCGCGCGATGCGCGCCGCCGCCGCAAGCTCGGCCCCGTGGCGCTGGCCGTAGTCCACGGAAAGGCACCAGCACTCGAATCCTTCGCGCCGCGCCCACGCGAGCGTCGCCGCGGAATCGAGGCCGCCGGAGAGCAGGACGACCGCGCGCTTCAGCGTTTTGCCGGCGCCTGTCCGAGGGCCTGCAGGCGCTGGCGCGCGCTCGCCGCCGCCGGGCTGTCCGGGTAGCGCGCGACGAGGTCCTGCAGCGTCTTCTGCGCGCCGCGCCGGTCGCCCATCGCGTCCTGCGAGGAGGCGATATTGAGCATGGCATCGGGCGCCTTGGCGTCCTCGGGCCATGCCGAGAGCACCTTCTGCTGCGCGGCGATCGCCTGCTTGTAGTCGCGCTGCGCGAAATGCGCGTTGCCGATCCAGTACTGGGCCGAGGGCGCCAGCTTCGACGCCGGGTAGGTGACGAGAAACCCCTGAAACGCCGAGATCGCGAGCGCGTAGTTGCCGAGCTTGAACTGGTTGAGCGCCGCCTCGTAGGCCTTGGTCTCCGCCGCGGTGGGCGAGGTCTCGGCCGGTGGCTTTTCCGCCTGCGCCGCGGCCTGCTCGCGCGCCTGCTCCAGCTTTCTCAGGCGGGTGTCAATGTCGAGATACAGGTCCTTGCCGCGCCGCTCGGCGGTTTCCGCCTGATGCTGCATCACCTCGATCTGCCCGCGCAGCCGCGCGATCTCGGCGCGCAGCGCCTCGATCTGCCCGGCCAGCTCCATCAGCGCCGAGCGGTCCTCCAGCTTCGCCAGCCGCTCCTCGAACGCCTGGTTCGCCGCCTCCACCTGCTTGCGCAGCTCGGCGATGCGCTGGCGCGCGACGTTGTCGTCGAACAGCCCCTGCGCGGACGCCGGCAGCGCGAGCGCGGCGGCGGCGGCTGCGACGGCGAGCTGACGCTTCAAGCGGCCCTCAGTACTCGCCCTGATACAGGATGTCGCCGCGCCGGTTCTTCGCCCAGCACGCCTCGTTCGACTCGGTGCAGACCGGCTTTTCCTCGCCCAGGCTCACCGACTCGACCTGCGCCTCCTTTGCCCCGAGCAGCATCAGCATGCGCTTCACGGCGTCGGAGCGGCGCTGGCCGAGGCCGACGTTGTACTCGCGGCTGCCGCGCTCGTCGGCGTTGCCCTGGATCAGCATCTTCGCCTCCGGGTGCTCGCGCAGGTATCTTGCGTGCGCCTCGATGAGCGGCCGGTATTCGTCCTTGATGTCGTACCTGTCGTAATCGAAGTAGATCGAGCGCCGCGACAGGATGCTCGCCGGATCCTTGAGCGGGCTCGGCGCCTGCGGCTTGCCCGCGGTCAGGTCCACGCGCGCGACCGCGCCGGGCTTCACCGGCTGCGGCTTCGCGGCGGGCGCGGAAGCGGCGGCGCCGGGCTGGCGCTCTTCCACGCCGGCGGGCGACTGCTCCTCGCCCGGCGTGCTGCTGCATCCGGCAAGCGCTGCCGCCAGCAGGGCGGCGGTGACGATGACTCGCATGACGATTGCTCCTTTGCGGTTCAGTTCGTAAACGGCCCCCACGCCGGCTCGCGCACGTCGCCCGCCGAGACGGTCAGGCGCTGCTTCACGCGCCCGTCGGCCGACACCGCCGAGAGCACGCCGCGGCCGC
>DATMAN010000049.1 GCA_035560005.1 Burkholderiales bacterium
CACCAGCCGATCCTTCTTGCCGGTCGCGGCACTGAGCACGATGGGGCGAATCCCCCTTGCCAGCAGGTGAGGAATCTTGTCGGTAATCGTATGACTCGCCGCGCGTCCGTCCATGTTGAACGCGTGCGACAAGATCAACCAGATGGCATCAGACGGTCGCAACGGAATCTTCCGAGCGCGAGAGGGCGCAAGCCGCCGCGAGCATTCCAACGCAGAACATGAACTGTTCCAGGATGTGATCTCGCAGCGTGCCGTCGACAAGCATCCGGATCGCGAAGCCGACAACAGTCAGAAACAAAGCCAGGCCGACTGCGTGTCTCGACTTGCGCAAAGTGGCGATCCCTTGCCAGCCGAGCGCAACCAGGAAAGCGAGCCACAAGGCGATTCCGGGAAATCCCGCGTTGAGGCCGAGATCTATAAGCCCGACGTGCGAGTGAGAAAGATCGGCGGCCCCGTACTTCCGCTCGAGGAGCCGCTGGAAGGTGTGCTTTCCGATCTCCACGCCGAGCGGATGCTCCAGCAGCAGGCGCATGCCTTCCTTCGCCCAGGCTATCCTCGAGTAGGTGGACGGATCCACCGGCTGACCGTTCGAACGCAGCGGGAATACCCTGGTCTTCTCCGCGTCCAGCCACTGCCGGTTCGATTCGGTATCCCAGCCGATCTTCACCGTCTCGACAAATCCTTCGTAACGGCGGTCGGTGACAATCGCGACTACCGCGACCGCGACAAACGCGGTGCACAGCGCAACGAGAATGCGCACACGGGTCATGTGCAATGGGTTGCTCCGATCCCTTTCGGCAAGAGTGAAGCCCAGCGCCAGCAACGCAAGACTCACGGCGACGATCCAGCCGTTTGTCGCTGAAGCGGTGATCAACGCGAACACGCCGAGCGCCAGGGCAATAGCGGACAAGACGAGAGGAAGACCCAATAGCGATCGGTGGCAGGCGTGTCGCGCATAAGCTTCAGCCGCCAGGACTGGCAGCAGCAAGGCAAACACATAAGTGGCATTCGCCTTGTGATCGGAGATCCCGGAAAAATGTGCCGGCAGGTTTCCAAACCGGACCCAGTGCAACAGGGCTGCCAGATCGTGACCCAGCATATGCAGCGTCCCCGCGCCGAAGATGACCAGAACCACGGTCGACGTGAAGTCCGATTGCTTTTTGCGGTGCAGTGCCAAAGTCACGCCGCCGCCCAGGATCAGCACGATCGAAGCCCGTCCCCACTCGCCAGCGAAGGCACGAAGCGATTCCCACGGGCTCTCCGAGACGAAGAGAACGACACAACCCATCCACAGCAGAAGCAAGACGAAAGCGCTGGCCGCCAGGCGCAGTGAAGGATCACCCGCCAGCAAGCGCACCCCTCGCAGTTCCCGAAACACAACAACGGCGAGCATCAGCAACAGAAGATTCCGCAGCGCGATGACGTGCGGCAACGAAAAGACGAACAGAACCGCAAGCGCCAGCCAAGCTGCGGCGCCAGGGTCCTTCAGCGCGCGAAGAGAGAAGGCGCGCGGCTGCCTGAATGCAAACGGAGAACTACCGACGCCGCTGCGGCTTTCCCGACTCACGAGTGCTCACGAACCTCGCAGTTGTCCGGCACGCGGAAATCGTCTGCGCATCCTGCAGATCGACAGGTGAGGCTGGCGGCATCTTCCGCACACAAGATCAAGACTGAACGACCTCACGACGCAGATCTGGCACGTGCTTCCCGTACTCGGGCACCCATCTGCGCAACTGCTCGCGCACGCTCGAGTCGGAGTTGATGTCGTCGGAAGCCAGCCACGCCTCCAGTTCCATGATCAGTTCGCCGTTCACGGGCCGGGAGCGCGCGATCCTGAGCTTCGGGTGCGGCGTTGGCAGAGATTCCTCTCCGTCGGCAAGCAATTCCTCATGCAGCTTCTCCCCGGGGCGCAGGCCCGTAAACACGATTCTGATCTCTTCCTCGTCGAATCCCGACAACCGGATCATTTCCCGGGCGAGATCCACGATACGCACCGGCTCTCCCATGTCCAGAACGAATATTTCGCCCCCCTGGCCCATCGACGCTGCCTGCAAGACGAGCTGCGCTGCCTCGGGGATCGACATGAAGTAACGCGCGATCTCTGGATGGGTGACCGTGACGGGGCCACCGCGCTCGATCTGTTTCCTGAACTTCGGAATCACGCTGCCGGTACTGCCCAGGACATTGCCGAACCTGACCAGCACGAAGCGGGTCCCGCCCGACGCCTGCAGACGCTGGCACACCATTTCCGCCAGGCGTTTGGTAGCTCCCATCACGTTCGCGGGGTTCACCGCCTTGTCGGTCGATACCAGCACGAACTTGTCTACACCCTGACGGATGGCCGCCTGCCCGAGTACAAGCGTTCCTCCGACGTTGTTGCGCACCGCTTCCCAGGCATTGCCATCTTCCATCAACGGGACGTGCTTGTAGGCCGCCGCGTGGAATACGACCCGGGGCTTGTGCTGCATCAGCACCTGCCGAACACGCGACTCGTCCCTTACGTCCCCCACCAGGGGCACAAAGGGCGTTTCAGGAAAACGCTCACGGAATTCCTGTTCGATCTCATAGAGCTGATATTCGGACAGCTCGAGCATGACCAGCCGGCCAGGCGAGAACTTGGCGATCTGGCGGCACAACTCGGAACCGATCGAACCGCCCGCACCGCTCACCAAGACCGTCTGACCCTCGATCAAGCGATGCAAACCGTCGGAATCGAGCTTGACGGGATCGCGCCCGAGCAGATCGTCCAGCTCCACCGCGCGGATCTGCGACACCGACACGCGCCCGCTCATCAGGTCGTCGAACGAGGGTACGGTCAGCACCTTGACCCCGCTGCGCTGGCACAGATCGACCAGACGCCTGCGCACGTGATGGGAGGCGGAGGGCATCGCGATAATGGCGTTCTCGACGCCGTATCGCTCCGCCATCTCCGGCAGTGCGCTGATCGGACCCAGGACCGTCGCGCCGAGGATCTGACGACCGATCTTGGTGCTGTCGTCGTCGAGCAGGCCGATGACACGCCATTCACGGCTACCGGCCAGGTCTTTCAGGAGTGACACCGCCGCGTTGCCCGCGCCAAGGATCATGACCGGTTTTCCATCCAGGGCCCCGAGTCTGCCGACTCGACGATCCTTCCATGCCCGGTACACAAGTCGGCTGCCGCTCATGATGGCCGCCAGCAGCACGGGATGCAGCACATAGACGGATCGTGGAACCACCAGACCCGGAAAGGTCAGGACAAAGGCCGCCGGCACTGCCAGCGCCGCGATGCCGACAGCCATCAGCAATAGCTTCAGATCGTGAATGCTCGCGTAACGCCACAGCCCCCTGTAGAGGCGAAACGCCAGAAACAGCGCACCGTCGATCAGAACCACCCAGCCGACCGTCGAAGCCCAGATCTCGACGTAGGCCGCTGGCACTTCGAAATTGAACCGGAGAAGAAAGCCGAGCGTCCATGCAATTGCGACCGCAATCAGGTCGTGCAGGAAAGCCAGGGTTGGCCGAATACCCGGTGCTCTCATCGCGTTCAGCTCTTCACGGGCGGGCGCAACTGCCAGAGCCGGTCAACCATCGCCATCAGCGTAACGAGCGTCACGCCGAGCAGCACGATCATCGTCGCGCTCACCGCCGGCTTCGCGAATACAAAGAACAGCCCCACCGCGGCACAGGTACCCATCAACGCATATTCGACGAGAGCCGTGCGCCGGTGAGACCATCCGCAGAGAATGACGCGCTGATAGTAATGCTCGCGATGCGCCCGCCAGACCGCTTGTCCGCGCAGACCGCGTTTGATCAAGGTTACCGTGGCATCCACGATAAAGGGAGCGAACACGATGACGGGAAAGACCGCGGGCCAGATCCCGTCGCGCCAGCCGAGCAAGCCCAGCGCGCCTGCCAGAAAGCCGAGCGGAATGGAACCCACGTCCCCCATGAAGATTCGTGCGGGCGGAAAGTTGAACAGAAGGAATCCAGCCGCCGCGGAGGCCACGGACAGCGAGATCAGCGCCACGTCGCCGCCGCCCTGAAGCGCTCCAGCAATGGCGTAAGCGCCAAACCCGAATACAGCCATGCCACCGGCCAGCCCGTCGGCGCCGTCCATGAAGTTGTACAGGTTGGTCATCCACACGAGGCCGATCACCATGAGCAGTGCCGGCACCACTCCGATCCACAACGCCGAGATCCACACGAACCCGCCGGCAGCCGCCAACTGGGCGATCAGGCGGAGAGCGATCGGCAGATCGAAGCGGTCGTCAATGAACGAAATCAAGGCGAGAGCCAGTGCGATCCAGATTTCCGGACGCGCAATGCCGACCGAGGCCACGGCACCCAGCAATGTGCCGGCCAGCACACCGAGGCCGCCGGTGCGCGGCGTGGGCGCAGTATGAAGAGATCGATGGTTCGGTGTATCGAGCGCGAGGTTCAGTTTCAGCAGCAAGCGCACGAGCACGGCGGAGAAGACCCCAGCGACCGCGGCAGTAACGAGGCAAGCAGAAAGGGGAGGCCCGTTCACCGGGCGAATTATAAGTGTCCGTCCCGGAATTTCGGCACAGGATTCACTGGGCGCCCTGTGCTGCTGCGAACCACTGCGCGGTCTCCAGCAGCCCTTGCGCGACCGAAACCGGCGGTGTCCAGCCAAGTTCCTCCCGGATCCTTGCGCTGTCGACCTGGAGCGAGTCCACCAGCCGCGCAATCTGATCGCGCCGGCCGAGCAGCGCTCCCGCGAATCGCAGCCCTGCCATCGGAAACGGGTACAGCCGGGGCGAAACGCCGAGCGCGAGAGCCAGCCGCCGAATCAGGTCGGGGGTCGAGAGATCCTCCCCGTCGGAGACCAGAAAGGTGCGGTCTGCGGCGCGATCGCTTGAAACGCACGCCATGATCGCCGAAACGAGATTGCCCAGATAAATGAAGCTGCGGCGATT
>DATMAN010000050.1 GCA_035560005.1 Burkholderiales bacterium
GGCGAGCGACATGCCGAGAAGCGTGGCAACTCCAGCCGTGCCTTGCGTGACGGGCGGATCGTGTACGTTCAAGGCGTGTTCCTTAAGCCCGCGTGAGCAACAGTGACGAACACTCACGTCCTTCGCAGCCTGCGGCGCCAGCGGGTGCCATAACGGCGGCGCGACCGCCATTGAAGTCGCCCAACAATCCGTTCAACGCCGACGCGCTGCAAGCGGCGCGCCGGTTAACGGCACGTTGGGCAGCGCGAACCGTAATCGGTGACAATACGGCTTATATCCGGTAATCCGAAGAAGCTCAGTATGGAATTGACCGCAGTGCTGACGCCAGCCGAAGAAGGCGGATTCGTTGCGCTTAACCCCGAAACTGGCACAACGACCCAGGGCGAGACTATCGAGGAGGCGGTCGCGAATCTGCGCGAAGCGACAGCCCTGTATCTCGAGGAGTTTCCCATGGATCTCCGAGGCCATCCGGTGGTGACCATGTTCTCGCTTCCTGAGCATGCCTAAACTGCCCCGGGTTCCGGGAGCGGAGGCAGTTCGCGCGTTGCAGCGGCTAGGCTTTGAGCAAGTGCGCCAGAGGGAAGTCACGTAATCATGCGTCGTGGGGCGAAGGGGTGCGTCGTTCCACTTCATTCCGAGTTGAAGGTCGGCACACTCGCTGGCGTTTTGCGCCAAGCTGAAGTTTCGGCCGAAGAGTTCATCGAAGCGCTGTAAATGGCGCTGCCCAACCAGTGGCTGGAGTGGACCGCCCAACAGCGTCGCTTCGCTTGCTGTTGGGTTCCCTCCGCGCTTCGCGCGCCGGCAGCCGGTCATGTCGAACGTTCGGCCAGAGATCTCCTGGCCGGCGGATCCTGGTATCCGGCCTGGCGATCGCCGCAATGGGTACCGCGCCGCTTTTCCTCTATGTGCTGTTTGGCTTGGCGGACGGCAAGCCGATTACTCTTGGCTTGTTGGCGATGCCGGTTGGAATCGTCGGGGGCCGCATCGGTGCGGTGACTCTCGGGCTTGAGTACCGGCACCGCCGCCCTAGCTGAGCAATGTTCCGTTTCATCGGCATCTGCATTCTTCTCTACGTCGCCTGGTCACTCTACCGAGGCGAGGTCTCTGGCAAGGACCGCTGGAGGAGCAAGACCGTGTCGCGCGACGGGGAGCCGGGCGAGTACTGGATGATGATCGGCGTGTACAGCCTGCTGGGCGTGATGTGCATCTTCTGGTTCTGAATCCGCGATGAGCGACCGGCACGACAATCCCCCTGGCCTGAAGTGGATCACGGTCCTCGGCCTCGCGGGCTTCCTCGCGGGCTTCGTGGGGCCAATGCTCCTGGCGCCGGATGCGAACCTGGGTCCGGCCGTCGGCATATTTATCACGGGTCCGGCGGGAGTGGCGCTGGGCGCGCTGCTCTGGGGCCTCTGCGCACTCCTCAAACCGGCGGCGCGCACGCAATGGCGCCTGTTGTATTCGGTCGCGACGCTCGGCGTGCTCGCGACTTTGCTCTCCATCCGGCCGGAGCCGAAGTGGTTAGGTTACGTGTTCGAAGGGCGCGTGCAGTCGTGCGCGCGGCCGTCGGCGCTCGAGGCCGACGTGCTCGGCTACTGGCACAAGCGCATCGCGGAAGTGAACTGGGCGCAGCCGCGCGCGGGCTGGGAGAACGACATGCGCCGGACGCTTAGCCGCGCGCCAGGCGCGGTGGTGTCGGTGCGCCTCGAACGCCGCAACGCGATCCGGCAGAACCGCCTGCTGTGGAATCGCGAGGAGTTCGCCTCAGGTTGGCAGCCGCACGACGACGACATGTTTTTCTACCTCGAGAATGGCAACTGCGCCGAGTTTCCGGCGGGCCGCGATATTCGTGGTTATCAGAACCTGGACTACGACGGCCGGCCGGTGGACGTCGAAGCTTGGCCACCGCCGGAACTGCTGCGCGTGTTGCGCGCGGCGGAGTTCGATGACATTCCGGAGCGTTGGCGAAACCTCTGAGCGCCCTGGCGAGCTTGGCGATCTCGATCTCGAGCGTTAATGACTTCGCGACAGCTCAATCAGTCCGTCCACCAGCCAGTACCAGTTGTAGGTCGACTCCACCACAACCCCGGCAAGCCTCTTTGCGATAGGGCGCCAGTTCGGCCAGCATCAACCGAAGATCGTTGCGAAGCCGCTTCTCGTAGAGCACGCGATCCTGCTCGTCAATCATCACCAGCACCACGTTTGTTGGAATGCAGATCGATGCCGCCGTATAGTCTCATCGTCGCCTCTTCGTCGGGTCGTTGGTCATGAACCCACTTGCATTCACGACGCTACGCCCCGTCGCAGGAGGCGGCTAGATGATTATCAGTTCTTCGCGAGGCGATCGAATTTCACCTGGCTGGACATCGTGAAGACGGGACACCCATACCCCAGCCGTCCCGCCGAGTGGATTAAATCAAAGTGGCGGCACAACCACCCGATCCACGGCCGACGCCCGCAAGCGGGCGCTTGCTCGCGTGGGTGATCGGGACACGTTAGACCGACGAGTGGAAGATGAACACGACCGAGCGATTCCGGGGATGCCTACTGGGGCTTGCGGTTGGTGACGCTGTCGGGACGACCGTGGAGTTCCAACGTCCAGGCACGTTCGAGCCCTTGAAGGACATGCTCGGCGGGGGCCCGTTCGGTCTCGCGCCTGGTCAGTGGACGGACGACACCTCGATGGCGCTCTGTCTGGCTTCGAGCCTCATCGAGCGAGGCGAGTTCGATCCCCAGGATCAGATGGATCGTTACTGCCGCTGGGCCAATACCGGTTATCTGAGCAGCACCGGGCGTTGCTTCGATATCGGCAACACCGTTGCGTCGGCACTGCGGAGGTATCGGCGCGACGGAAACCCGTATGCGGGATCTACCGATCCGAACACGGCAGGCAACGGGTGCATCATGCGGCTCGCTCCGGTTGCGATGTATTACTATCCGGATGTTGACGCGGCCGAACGTTTTGCCGCCGAGAGCTCGCGCACGACGCATGGTGCCAACGAGTGCATCGACGCGTGCCGACTTTTCGCGAGGGTCATCTGCCGCGCTCTATCCGGATGCTCGAAGCTGGATGTTCTCACGGGAGATGCCGACTCCTTCACGGCGGGCGAGAGGATCTCGGCAATCGCGAACGCGTCCTACCTCACCAAACCGAAGAGTGCTATTCGAGGATCGGGCTACGTGGTCGAGAGTCTGGAAGCCGCATTGTGGGCTTTCGCGCGTACGGAGTCTTTCGAGGACGCCATCCTCGCCGCGGCGAACCTCGGCGACGACGCCGACACGACGGCGGCGGTATGCGGTCAGGTGGCTGGCGCGTACTACGGGGTGGCTGGAATTCCCCGGCACTGGTTGGAACGCCTTGCGATGCGGTCCGAGATCACCAAACTCGCGGATCAACTTTGCAGGAAGGTGCAAGGAGCGGTCTGAGAACAGCATGCAGCAGCTGCGCAAACTCGGCGTGAGTCTGGAACTGGCGTGAAACAGCGTCCAATTTGCGCACGGTTCCTGGCATCTGAGTCGCAGCCCTGCGCTCTCGTTTGCCCTGCTTGGGAGAGACTTTCATGTGCTTGGGTTACCGTCCTTGGCTGCTCTGGCCCGACCCGCTTGCCCGGCTCTGCCGAACCGCCGTGTACGCGACCCGTTCGTACGGTGGTGTGGGAGGGGTAAGACCTTTTTTCTCAACTAGACCGCACAGGGAGCGCACCGTGCCTTCGCCAACACCTCTAATCTCCATCGTTGCCACTGAAGCACCAGCCAGATCCAAGCGCTCGAACTACCCGGAGCCCTTTGCGTCTGGCATGGCGGGTCGGCAGAAGCATCCGCTCGGAGATCTGTTCGGTCTCACCAACTTCGGCGTCAACTTGACCCGTCTTGCCCCCGGCGCAGTCTCCGCACTTCGCCATGCGCACACCAAGCAGGACGAGTTTGTCTATATCCTTCAAGGGTGCCCCACGCTGCACACCGATGAAGGGCATACGCTGCTGACACCTGGTATGTGCGCCGGCTTCAAGGCCGGTACGGGTAACGGGCATCGCATCATCAACAACACCACCGAGGAAGTCGTCTACTTGGAAATCGGTGATCGCACGCCGGGAGACGAAGTTGCGTACCCGGACGATGACATCTGCGCCCAGCTCGTCAACGGACGTTGGACCTTCACGCACAAGGACGGCACGCCGTACTGAGCCATTCGCGGGCGCGGCGACACCGCCTGTTGCAACGACTTCGGTATTGAGGTCATCGGCCGCCGCACCGCTTCATCCAGGTGGTGGCAGGGCCGCGCCAGGTGGGCAAATCCACGCTGGTGCAACAGGTGGTGTAAGCGCTCGGCGTGCCGGTGCGCTAGGCAAGCGCCGAGGAGCCGACGTTTCGCGGCGGCGACTGGATCGCCCAACAGTGGGAGGCGGCGCGACCTGCGCCACCGCTTCCGGCCGGACTGACTGGAGCGAAAGCGCGAACCACCAAGGGCACCAAGAAACGCGAGAAGAAAAAAGGACGCGAACGGACAGTCGACGAATACGCGCCCCGAAGGATCATCCCTCGCCCCCCGCAGCGGAGGGGGAGGGACAGGCTCCTTGCGCTACGACGCTTTATCCAGCGGACTCCGCACGCCTCGGCCGCCAGCCGAAGTCCACGTCCTTGACGCGTAGCCTGAGGCACTCCATCAGTCGCATGCCTGTCCCGTACAGCAGGCTGGCCATGAGCCAACGCGTGCCATCCAGGGCCTGCAGGAGTCTCTCGACCTCTTCTTTCGTGAGCACAA
>DATMAN010000051.1 GCA_035560005.1 Burkholderiales bacterium
GAGCTGGCGCTCCACCTTGCGCTCGCGACTGTAGCCGAAGGGATCAAGCGCGCTGCCGCGCAGAAAGCGCAGTCTTGCGAGCAGCCTGAACGCAGCGAACACCCAAGGTCCATACTCGGCCTTGATCAGCTCGCCGGTTTCCGGGTTGCGCCTGGCGAACAGCGGCGGCGCGAGATGGAAGTGCAGCCGGTAGTCGCCCTCGAACGTGGACTGGATCTTCTGTTCGAAGCTGCCCTCGGTGTACAGACGCGCGACTTCGTACTCGTCCTTGTACGCCAGCAGCTTGAAGTAGTAGCGCGCGACCGCTTCGGTCAGCCCGCTCAGCCCCTTGAGTCTGCCCTCGGCTTCGCGCACCCGATCGACCAGCGCCTTGTAGCGCGCGGCGTAGGCCGCGTTCTGATAGCCGGTCAGGAACTGCGCACGGCGCGCGATCATCTCCTCCAGGCTTTCCGACAAACGCAGGCTCGCGGCCGCCTCCGGCTTGGGTGCGACCAGGCGCTCGACCGCCGAGAGATCGAAGGCCGCACGCCGGCCCCAGAGGAAGGCCGCCTGGTTCATCTTCACGGCGGCGCCGTTCAGCTCGATCGCCTTGTTGATCGCCTCGGCCGACACCGGGATGAGCCCGCGTTGATAGGCGTAGCCGAGCATGAACATGTTGGTCGCAATCGAATCGCCCATGAGCGCCGTGGCAATCCGCGTGGCGTCGACGAACTCGGCGTTGTGTTCGCCCACGGTTCTGAGGATCGTGCGCCGGAGCGATGCGCCGGGAAACTGGAAGTCCGCGTTGCGGGTGAAGTCGCCGGTCATCTGCTGATGGATGTTGACCACCGCGCGCGTGCCTTCGCGGGCCGTGTCCATGGTCTTTTGGCTGGCGGATACCACCAGGTCGCAACCCAGCACCAGCTTCGCGCCGCCGGAACCTAGACGCACAGTGTGGATGTCCTCGGGCTGCAAGGCGATCTGCAGATGGCTCCATACGGCACCGCCTTTCTGCGCCAGGCCCGCCATGTCCAGCGCGCCGAAAGCCTTGCCTTCCAGATGTGCGGCCATGCCCACGATCGCGCCGATCGTCACCACGCCGGTTCCGCCCACGCCGGTCACCAGGATGCCGTAGGGCTGGTCCAGCGACGGCAACTTCGGCTCGGGCACTGCGGGAAACAGCGTCTCCACGTTGCCGCCCGCCGGCGCAGCCGACTTGCCTTTCCTGAGACCCCCGCCGTGCACCGTGACGAAGCTCGGACAGAACCCTTTCACGCAGGAATAGTCCTTGTTGCAGCTCGACTGGTCGATCGTGCGCTTGCGTCCGAATTCGGTTTCCAGAGGCAGGACGGAAACGCAGTTCGACTTCACGCCGCAGTCGCCGCAGCCTTCGCATACCAGGTCGTTGATGAACACGCGCTTGGGCGGATCGGGATACCGGTTGCGCTTGCGCCGCCGGCGCTTTTCCGCGGCACAGGTCTGGTCGTAGACGATCACCGTAACGCCCGGGATCTCGCGCATCATCTTCTGCACGCGGTCGTAGTCGTCGCGGTGATAGATCTCCACGCCTTCGGCGAAACCCGGATCGGGGCCGTATTTCCCGGGCTCGTCGGTCACCACGACCACCTTCTTCGCGCCTTCGGCACTTACCTGGCGCGTGATCTGGGGCACGGTGAGCGGGCCGTCGACATGCTGGCCGCCGGTCATTGCCACCGCGTCGTTGAACAGGATCTTGTAGGTGATGTTCACGCCCGAAGCCACCGCCGCGCGCAGCGCCAGCAGGCCCGAGTGGTAATAGGTGCCGTCGCCGATGTTCTGGAAGACGTGCGGGGTATCCACGAACGGCGCCTCGCCCATCCAGCTCGCGCCTTCCCCGCCCATCTGGGTGAAACCGGCGGTGTTGCGTTCCATCCACTGGGCCATGAAGTGGCAGCCGATGCCGGCGAGCGCGATCGAACCTTCGGGCACGCGCGTGCCGGTGTTGTGCGGGCAGCCGGAGCAGAAGTACGGCGTGCGCTCCATGGCGGGTTTCTCCGGCACGCGCGACTCAAGTCGCTCCTGCTCCGCAACGCGGTGCGCGAGTTGCGCGTCGTGCACCCGCTCCAGGATGCGGCGGCCGATCGCGACCGCGACCACGTTGGGATCGAGCGCCGCGTTGGACTGGAACAGCTCGCGCTCCAGCTCGTCGCGCTTGCCGACGATCTGCGGTGCGTTCGCGCATCCGTAGAGCGCTTCCCTGAGCTGCGTTTCGATCAGGCTGCGCTTCTCCTCCACGACGATGATCTTCTCGAGCCCTTCGGCGAAGCGCCGCGCGCCCTCCGGCTCCAGCGGCCAAGTCATGCCGACCTTGTAGATGCGCAGCCCCAGGCGCGCCGCCTCGCGTTCGTCGATCCCGAGATACGCCAGCGCCTGGCGCACGTCGAGGTAGGACTTGCCGCAGGTGGCGATGCCGAGCCGCGCGCGGGGCGAATCAACCACTACGCGGTCGATGCGGTTCGCGCGGGCGAAGGCCTTGACCGCCGCGATCTTGTGCTTGTGCAGGCGCTCTTCCTGATCGAGCGGGGTATCGGGCCAGCGGATGTTCAGTCCGCCGGGCGGCATCGGAAAGTCGGCTGGCAGCACGATCGGCACGCGCGCCGGGCTCACTTCCACCGTGGCACTGGCGTCGATCGTGTCCTTTACGCACTTCAGGCCCACCCAGCAGCCCGAGTAGCGCGACAGGGCCCAGCCCATGAGGCCATAATCGAGCAGGTCCTGGACACCCGCCGGATTGAGAACCGGGATCATCGCGTCCATCATCGCGAATTCGCTCTGGTGGGCGGTGGTGGAAGACTCACAGGTGTGGTCGTCGCCCATGAGGACCAGTACGCCGCCGTGCGGATGCGTCCCGGCGAGGTTTCCATGACGGAAGGCATCACCGGTGCGATCCACGCCCGGCCCTTTCCCATACCAGATCGCGAATACGCCGTCGTATTTCGGCCTGCCGTGGAAACCGAGCTGCTGCGTGCCCCAGATCGCGGTCGCGGCCAGATCTTCGTTTACGCCGGGCTGGAAAACGACGTTGTGCGCCTTGAGGTGCCTGTCCGCGGCCCAGAGCTGCTGGTCGTAGCCGCCGAGCGGCGAACCGCGGTAACCGGAGATATAGCCCGCCGTATCCAGCCCCGCCGCGCGGTCGCGCATGTGCTGCATGATCGGCAGTCGCACCAGCGCTTGGGTGCCAGTGATGAAGATGCGCCCTTCGGTGAGCGTGTACTTGTCGTCGAGCGTAACGCTGCGCAGAGCCATTGCGAACCAGCCTTTCCGGGAGAGGTGGGCGCGCAACGCGCGCCCACCTCGATTTCATGGACCGCTATTCTCGCGGAAAATCCCGGCCCGCTCTACCCGAGGGGCGGGCGCGCGCAGCCGCACAACAGCGACCAGTGGATCCGAACCCGAGAAAGGGCGCCCAGGCCAGGCAGCGGCCTCGCGCGCAAGGCCGCCTTCGGTTCAGAATGGGATGTCGTCTTCCATGTCGTCGAAGTTGCCGGCCTTGGTACCCGCCGCGGCCGTCTTCTTCGCCGCGCCGGAAGGCGGCGCGCGCTCCTCCTCCGGTGCAGGCATGCGCTCGGAGCCGCCGGAACGCGAACCCAGCATCTGCATGCGCTCGGCGCGAATCTCGGTGGTGAAGCGTTCCTGGCCTTCCTTGTCGGTCCACTTGCGCGTCTGCAGCCTGCCTTCGATGTAGACCTGGGACCCTTTCTTCAGGTATTCGCCGGCGATCTCGGCCTGCTTGCCGAACAGCGCCACGCGGTGCCATTCGGTCTGCTCCTGCTTCTCGCCGTTCTTGTCTTTCCACGTTTCGGTGGTCGCGATCGAAAGGTTGGCCACGGCATCTCCGCTGGGCAGGTAGCGCACTTCGGGATCGCGGCCGAGATTGCCGATCAGGATAACCTTGTTGACGGAAGCCATGCATTCTCCCCCTCGAGTTAGGTTTCAGCGGCGAGCAGATCCAGCACATTCTGTTCGTCGAATCCCGCGCTGTCCACTTTCAGGTACGCCATGCCTTCGGCGCCCAGCAGCGCCTCGCGCACACCGGGCAGGTTCGCCAGGCGGCGCACGATGCGCTGCGCCCGGGCCGAGTCCGTGGTCGGCAAGCGGTAGCGTCGCAGGGCGAATTGCCGGTCCGCGCGCATTCCAGCCGCCACCAGCAGCCAGACCGCGCAGCCCAGCGCGCAGGCGTAAAAAACCGCGCTGGCACCGAAGTGCTGCGAAATCCAGCCGCCCGCCACTGCTCCGGCAAACGCACCGATGAACTGGGTCGTGCTGTAGATGCCGATGGCGGTGCCCTTGGCGGCCGGTGGCGCGACCTTGGAAACCATCGAAGGCAGGCTCGCTTCGAGCAGATTGAACGCGGCGAAGAACAGCAGCATCGCAGCGACCGTTGCAACCAGGGATGCCGCTGCGGCGAGGGCAAGCGCGGAGAGCGCCAGCACGGCCACCGCCCCGACGAAAGCCGCCTTGCGCCGGGCTTTGCGCTCCGAGAGCAGCATCGCCGGCAACATCAGGGCGGCACCGCCCACCATGACCGGCAGGTAGACCTTCCAGTGCGCCGAACCGGGAAGCCACTGTTCGAGCCGCAGCGGCACCACTACGAAGAGCGCCATCAGCACCGCGTGCAGCGTGAAAATCCCCGCGTTCAGACGTCCGAGCTCCCGGTCCCGCAATGCCTCGGTGACGGGAACGCGCTGCGCCGCGCGTGCGGGCACTTCCGGGTCCGGAACCACGAAACGCACCACCAGAATGGCGAGGAGCGCAGCCGCTCCGGTCAGAAAGAAGATCCCGGGTACTCCGATGGCGCCTTCGAGCACCGGTGCGACGATCATGGAAAGGGCGAAGGTGGCACCGATCGTCACGCCGATGATGGCCATGGCCTTGGTGCGGCTCTCTTCGCTGGTTAGATCCGCAGTCAGCGCGATCACGGCGGCCGACACCGCCCCTGCGCCCTGCAGCGCGCGCCCGAAGATGACGACATAGACGTCCTGCGCCAATCCGGCGACGACGCTCCCCGTTGCAAAGACGAGAAGACCCAGATAGATCGCCGGCTTGCGCCCCCAGCGATCGGACAGCCAGCCGAAGGGAACCTGCAGCAGCGCCTGGGCAAGGCCGTAGGCGCCCAGTGCGAGCCCCACGAGAACGTGGTTGGCTCCGCCGGGCAGATTGCGAGCGTACAAGGCGAACACCGGCAAGATCACGAACATGCCGAGCATGCGCAGCCCGAAGATGCTGGCAAGTCCGAGACTTGCGCGCACCTCCCGAGCCGACATCCGGTCCTCGAAAGACATGCGCTGAAACGCGAAGTAAGCGGCGGATTGGGAACGAAAAACACTGTGCAGTATAGTAGCAGGTTCACCTTCGCCAACGACCGCTCGACGAATCGGCCCAGCCACGATGGACGCCATCCGCATCCGGGGAGCGCGCACCCACAACCTCAAGAATCTCAGCGTCGACCTGCCGCGCAACAAGCTCGTCGTGATCACCGGGCTTTCCGGATCGGGCAAGTCCTCGCTGGCCTTCGACACGCTCTACGCTGAAGGCCAGCGCCGCTATGTGGAGTCGCTCTCGGCCTATGCGCGCCAGTTCCTGGAGCTGATGGAAAAGCCGGACGTCGATCTGATCGAAGGTCTGTCTCCCGCCATCGCGATCGAGCAGAAGGCGGCAAGCCACAATCCCCGGTCCACGGTCGGAACGGTGACGGAGATCCACGACTACCTGCGCCTGTTGTTTGCCCGGGTCGGTGATCCACACTGCCCCGACCACGGCGTGCGCCTGGCTGCGCAGAGCGTCGCTCAGATGGTCGACCACGTCGCGTCCCTGCCCGAGGAGACGCGGCTCATGATCCTGGCGCCGCTGCTCGTGGGACGCAAAGGCGAGAACCTGGATCTGCTCGAGGAGCTGCGCGCGCAGGGATTCGTGCGCGTGCGCATCGACGGGCAGGTCTACGAGCTCGACGATGTGCCCAGGCTCGCGCGGAACAAGAAGCACACCGTCGAGATCGTGATCGACCGCTTGAAGGTCCGCGCGGACATGAAGCAGCGGCTGGCAGAATCGTTCGAAACCGCGCTGCGTCACGCTGAAGGCCGGGCAATCGCCGTAGAAATGGACACCGGCAAAGAACACCTGTTCTCGGCGCGCTTCGCCTGTCCGGTCTGCTCCTACTCGCTGCCCGAGCTCGAGCCGAGGCTGTTTTCCTTCAATAACCCGATGGGCGCCTGTCCGCGTTGCGACGGGCTGGGCACGATCACCTTCTTTGACCCGGAGCGCGTGGTCGCCTTTCCTGGGCTGTCGCTGGCGGCCGGCGCGGTCAAAGGCTGGGACCGGCGCAATCAATTCTACTTTCAGATGCTTGCGAGCCTCGCGGGTCATTACGGGTTCGACATCGAGACGCCTTTCGAGCAGCTGCCGGAGCACATCCGTCAAGCCGTGCTCTACGGCTCCGGGAAGGAGAAGATCCGGTTCGTCTACATCGGCGAGCGCGGCAACAAGTACCAGCGCGAGCATGCGTTCGAGGGCATCCTCCCCAATCTGGAACGCCGCTACAAGGAGACCGATTCCCCGGTCGTGCGCGAGGAGCTCGGCAAGTTTCTGGCCACGCGCCCCTGCCCGGAGTGCGGCGGCTCGCGCCTGCGCCGCGAAGCGCGCCACGTGCTGGTCGGCGGCCGCAACATCCACGAGATCTCGCTCCTGCCGCTGAGGTCGGCCCAGCAATTCTTTAGCGAGCTCCGGCTCGACGGAACGAGGCTCGCGATCGCCGACAAGATCGTGCGCGAGATCGTCAACCGAATCGCCTTCCTCAACGACGTAGGCCTCGACTATCTCTCGCTCGAGCGCTCGGCCGACACGCTCTCCGGCGGCGAGGCCCAGCGCATCCGGCTCGCTTCGCAGATCGGCTCCGGACTGACTGGCGTGATGTATGTGCTGGACGAACCCTCGATCGGCCTGCACCAGCGCGACAACGGACGGCTGCTCGCCACGCTGAAGCGGCTGCGCGACCTGGGCAACTCGGTAATCGTCGTGGAGCACGACTTCGAAGCAATCATGACTGCCGACCATGTCGTCGACATGGGACCCGGTGCCGGCGAGCACGGGGGGTGCGTCGTCGCTGAGGGCCCTCCCATCGCGATCGCGCAGCATCCCGAGTCATTGACCGGTCAATATTTGTCCGGACGCAGGCAGATCGGGATTCCGCCGCTGCGGGCGGCCCCCGATCCCGCGCGGCGATTGCGGATCACCGGCGCCAGAGGCAACAATCTCAAGGCAATCGCGTTGGATCTGCCGGTCGGTCTGTTCGTCTGCGTGACTGGCGTGTCGGGTTCGGGGAAGTCCACCCTCGTCAATGAAACCCTTTATCGCGCCGTCGCGCAGCGGCTCTACCGGAGCACCGAGGAGCCGGCGCCGTTCGACGACATCCAGGGCCTCGAGCATTTCGACAAGGTGGTCAACGTCGATCAGAGCCCGATCGGGCGCACGCCGCGTTCGAACCCGGCCACCTACACCGGCTTGTTCGCGCCGATTCGCGAACTGTTCGCCGGGGTGC
The DNA here is from genome assembly GCA_035560005.1 of Burkholderiales bacterium. Taxonomy (NCBI): domain Bacteria; kingdom Pseudomonadati; phylum Pseudomonadota; class Betaproteobacteria; order Burkholderiales; species Burkholderiales bacterium. The sequence continues at coordinate 7,553 of DATMAN010000051.1, forward strand.
AGCTGGCGCGCGAGCGCGGTTACGGAGCTGGGCGCTTTTCGTTCAACGTCAAGGGCGGGCGCTGCGAGGCGTGCCAGGGAGACGGCGTCATCAGGGTAGAAATGCACTTCCTGCCCGATATCTACGTGCCCTGCGACGTCTGTCACGGAAAGCGCTACAACCGCGAGACGCTCGAGGTCCGCTACAAGGGGCGCAACATTCACGACGTGCTGGAAATGACGGTGCATCAGGCGCGGGAGTTCTTCTCGGCGGTGCCGCCAGTCTCGCGCAAGCTCGACACGCTGATCGACGTCGGGCTGGGCTACATTCGCCTCGGGCAGAGCGCCACGACGCTCTCCGGCGGGGAAGCGCAGCGCGTCAAGCTGGCGCTGGAACTTTCCAAGCGCGACACCGGGGCCACGCTCTACATCCTCGACGAACCGACCACGGGGTTGCACTTCCACGACGTCGAGCTGCTGCTCAAGGTCCTGCACCGGCTGCGCGATCACGGCAATACGGTGGTCGTGATCGAGCACAACCTGGATGTGATCAAGACCGCCGACTGGGTGATCGATCTCGGCCCCGAAGGCGGCGACGGCGGCGGGAACATCGTGGCCCAGGGCCCGCCGGAAGATGTGGCGGGGCACCCGGACAGCCATACCGGGCGCTATCTGCGTGAGGTGCTCGGGAAAGCCGACGTTGCCAAGCGGGCCGCCGCCGGGTGAGACCAGGGGCGGCACCACAAACGAGAAGGCCGGCAAAGCCGGCCTCTGAGCACTCCTCGGCGTGCCGTGGCTACCGCTCGACCTTCGCGAACGTCAACCTCCGCCGCAGCGAACCCGTCACTTTTTTGGCTCTTTGAGCGCGGCGGCCGTCGTTTCCGGACGATCGAGCAGTTCCACGAGCGCCATGGGTGCGTTATCCCCCTGGCGAAAGCCGAACTTCAGGATGCGCAGATAGCCGCCGTCGCGCTTGGCGTAGCGCGGCCCCAGCTCGTTGAACACCTTGGTCACCATGGCCCGATCGCGCAGCCGCGCGAACGCCAGACGCCGGTTGGACAGCGACGGCTTCTTGCCGAGCGTAATGATCGGCTCGGCCACGCGGCGCAGCTCCTTGGCCTTGGGCAGCGTGGTCTTGATGACCTCGTGCCGCAGCAGCGAGTTGGTCATATTGCGCAGCATCGCTTCGCGATGCGCGCTGGTGCGATTGAGTTTGCGCAGTCCCAGTCGGTGACGCATGGTCGTTTTCCTTGTTCAGACCTTCTCGAGTCCGGCCGGTGGCCAGTTCTCCAGCTTCATCCCCAGGGTCAGCCCGCGCGCGGCCAGCACTTCCTTGATCTCGTTGAGCGACTTGCGGCCGAGATTCGGGGTCTTGAGGAGCTCGGTCTCGGTGCGCTGGATGAGGTCGCCGATATAGTAGATGTTCTCCGCCTTCAAGCAGTTGGCCGATCGCACGGTGAGTTCCAGGTCGTCGACCGGGCGCAGCAGGATCGGATCGACCTGGGGCGTCTTGGGGGTCTCCACCTGCACCGGTGTGCCCTTCAGATCGGCAAAGCTCGACAACTGCTCCATCAGGATGCGCGCCGCGTAACGGATGGCTTCCTCGGGTTCGACCACGCCGTTGGTCTCGATGTCGATGATCAACTTGTCCAGATCGGTGCGCTGCTCCACTCGCGCGCTCTCCACCGCGTAGCTCACCCGCTTTACCGGGCTGAAGGAGGCGTCGAGCATGATCGAGCCGATCGTGCGACCTTCCTTGGAGATCTGGCGCGCCGTAGCCGGCACATAGCCGCGGCCGGCTTCGACCTTGATCTGCATGTCCAGCTTGCCGCCCGGCGCCAGATGCGCAACCACGTGGTCCGGATTGATGATCTCGACGTCGTGCGAGCGTTCGATGTCTCCGGCGGTGACCGGGCCCTCTCCCTGCTTCTTCAGATTGAGCACGACCTCGTCGCGATTGTGCAGCTTGAGCACCACGCCTTTCAGGTTCAGCAGGATGTCGACCACGTCCTCCTGGACGCCTTCGATCGTCGAGTACTCGTGCAGCACGCCGCTGATCTTCACCTCGGTCGGCGCGCATCCCGGCATCGAGGACAGCAGCACCCGGCGCAACGCGTTGCCCAGGGTGTGTCCGTAGCCGCGCTCGAATGGCTCCATGGTGACCTTCGCATGGAACGGTCCAATGGCTTGCACATCGATGATACGCGGCTTGAGCAAGCTGCTTTGCATAAGCTAGGTCCTCTAAAAAGGTCCCGAACATGTCCGTCCGGCGCCGCTGTCGGCGATTGCGGCGCCGGTCATTCGGGGCGGAATCACGAATTACTTCGAGTACAGCTCGACCACCATGGACTCGTTGATGGTTGCCGGCAGGTCCGAGCGCTGCGGCAGCGCCTTGAAAGTACCCTTCAGGGCCTTGACGTCGACCTCGATCCACTCCGGGAAGCCGCGGCCTTCGGCGGCCTCGCAGGCGGCCTTCACGCGCAACTGGGCCTTGGCCTTTTCGGCGACCTCGATCACGTCCCCCGCGCGCACTTGGTAGGAAGGGATATTGACCCGCCTTCCATTGACCAGAATTCCGTTGTGGCGGACGATCTGCCGGGCCTCGGTGCGCGAAGCGCCGAATCCCATGCGGTAAGCGACCGTGTCGAGCCGGCTTTCCAGCGCCTGCAGCAGCGCCTCGCCGGTCACCCCTTTCCTGCGGGCGGCGGCCTTGTAGGTCTTGCGGAACTGGCGCTCCAGGACGCCGTAGATCCTGCGGACCTTCTGCTTCTCGCGCAACTGCGTGGCGTAGCCGGATAGGCGCACGTTCTTCTGGCCGTGCTGACCGGGGGCGTAGGAGCGTCGCTCGACCGCGCACTTGTCGGTGAAGCACTTTTCGCCCTTGAGGAAAAGCTTTTCGCCCTCCCGCCGGCACTGGCGGCACTTGGCGTCGAGATTTCTGGCCACGGCGTTCTCCTTAAATGCGGCGCTTCTTCGGCGGGCGGCAGCCGTTGTGCGGAACCGGCGTCACGTCCGAAATGCTGGTGATCTTGAAACCCACGGCGTTGAGCGCGCGCACCGCCGATTCGCGACCCGGTCCCGGTCCCTTGATGCGCACTTCGAGGTTCTTCACGCCGCATTCCTGCGCAGCGCGGCCGGCCTGCTCCGCGGCCACCTGAGCGGCGAACGGCGTGGATTTGCGCGAACCCTTGAAGCCGGCGCCGCCGGAGGTCGCCCAGGCGAGCGCGTTGCCCTGCCGGTCGGTGATGGTCACGATGGTGTTGTTGAAGGAGGCGTGAATGTGCGCGATACCTTCCGCGACGTTCTTCTTCGCCTTCTTTCTAACGCGTGTGCTGGCAGGAGCTCTGGTCGCCATGTCGGCAGTCCCTCACGATCGATTCGTCATTTCGCCTGGACCGGCGCGGTGATCTTGACCGCCGCCTTGCGCGGTCCCTTGCGAGTGCGCGCATTGGTGCGCGTGCGCTGCCCGCGTACCGGCAGGCCCTTGCGATGACGCACGCCGCGGTACGCGCCCAGGTCCATCAGCCGCTTGATGTTCATGGTGACCTCGCGGCGCAGGTCGCCCTCGACCGTATACCTGGCCACCTGCTCGCGCAGCTTGTCCATCTCGCCGTCGGAGAGGTCCTTGATCTTGGTCGAAGGGTTGACGCCGGCCGCGGCGCAGATGTCGTGCGCGCGCGAACGGCCGATGCCGTAGATCGCGGTGAGCGCGATCCAGGCGTGCTTCTGGTTGGGAATGTTTACGCCGGCAATACGGGCCATGCCTCTATCCTCTCGTCACCCCTCACGGGTTCGTCAGCCCTGACGCTGCTTGTGGCGCGGATCCGAGCAGATCACGCGCACCACGTTCTTGCGCCGGACGATCTTGCAGTTACGGCACATCTTCTTCACTGATGCCTGCACTCGCATTTCGATTTCTCCTCGCGCTGCGCGCTGGGGCGCCGCGCCGGCTCCTATTTCGCCCTGAACACGATCCGGCCCTTGGTCAGATCGTACGGGGTCAGTTCCACGGTAACCTTGTCGCCGGGAAGGATGCGGATGTAGTTCATGCGCATCTTTCCCGAGATGTGTCCCAGCACCACATGCCCGTTCTCCAGCCTGACGCGGAAAGTCGCGTTGGGCAGCGTCTCCACGACTTCGCCCTGCATCTGGATCGTCTCTTCCTTGGCCATGCGCCCCTTGCGCCTAGCGGGTCGGGAACATTCCGCCCTTGAAACTGGCCTTCTTCAGCAGGCTCTCATACTGGTGCGACATGACGTAGGCTTGCACCTGCGCCATAAAATCCATGGTCACGACCACGATGATGAGCAGCGAGGTGCCGCCGAAGTAGAACGGCACGTTCCATTTCACGATCAGGAACTCCGGCAGCAAGCACACCAGAGTCACGTACAGCGATCCCGCCAGCGTGAGCCGCATGATGATCTTCTCGATGTACTTCGCCGTCTGCTCTCCCGGGCGAATACCGGGTACGAACGCGCCGCCCTTCTTCAGGTTCTCCGCGGTCTCCTTGGGGTTGAACACCAGCGCGGTGTAGAAGAAGCAGAAGAAGATGATCGCCGCTGCGTAGAGCAGCACGTAAATCGGCTGGCCGGGCGAGAGCATCGCGCTGATGTCGCGCAGCCAGTACACCGCCTCGCTGGTGCCGAACCATCCCGCCAGCGTGGCCGGAAACAGGATGATCGACGAGGCAAAGATCGGCGGGATCACGCCGGACATGTTGAGCTTGAGCGGCAGATGGCTCGTCTGGCCG